>BNVE01000038.1 GCA_025997875.1 Spirochaetia bacterium | reverse complement strand
GGGGAACAGCGAAGCCCATGCCTTCACCGTGGCCTTTGGCAATCAGGATGCCGCGCCGGTGAACACCCTTTTCTATATGAACCCCATCTCCGAATATTCGGTTGAATTTTATCAGGACTTTGTGCTCCCCTCGAATAGCTCCGGCGGCTCCGGCGAGGGCCGTTTCCGGCTGACCAAGCGTTACAACTTTAAGCCCAATGAGTACATGTTTGAACTTACGGTCTCCCTGGACGGGGGCTATGCGGTTACGGGCTTTAATTTTCCCGGCGCCGCGAGCGGACCCGGCGTAGCCTATACCCTGGGCTTTGGCCCCCAGATTGGGCCCCGGTTCGAGAAGCTGGATCAGCGTTACGAGTACCGCAATTACTACAGCTATACCAACGGCAAACGGAAAACAGAAAAGGCAAACGATGTCATCAGCAATTCCCGGGCAACCTGGGCTGCCATCGCCGGGAAGTACTTTACCCTTATCGGCATACCCCTGCTGCCGCAGTATGATATGGTCTTTTCAACCAAAGCGGAACCGGGTATTCCCAGCGCTTCCCGGCTCTACATCGTTCGTCCCGGCCTGAACGCCTCCCGTGTCGAGGATATATACCGCTTCTACCTGGGCCCCAAGACCCAGGATGCTTTGGCGGTCTACAATAACGGAAAGAACGGATTCAACATCAATGATATGCAGTTAATTCAGGTGGCCAATTCCGGGGGATTCCTGGCGCCTCTGGAAAAAGTGCTCAAGTGGCTTTTGATGATCTTCCAGCGGGGTGTTCACAATTACGGGGTGTCGATTATCCTGCTTACCCTGCTGGTCAAAATTCTGCTCTTCCCCCTGACCAAGAAGGGTTCCGAATCGACCCTGCGGATGCAGGCCCTGGGCCCCAAGATCAAGGAAATTCAGGAAAAATACAAGGCTAAGCCCCAGGAGATGAACGCCAAAATGGCGGAATTCTACAAAAAAGAGGGCTACAATCCCCTTTCGGGCTGCCTGCCCATGCTGCTCCAGATTCCCATTTTCTTTGCCATGTACAACCTTTTTAACAACCACTTCGATCTGCGGGGGGCCATGTTCATCCCCGGCTGGATTCCCGACCTTTCCCTCCCCGAATCGATATTTAACTTTGCCCCGGTCAATCTGCCCTTCCTGGGCAGCGATATCCGGCTGCTGCCCTTCCTGTATGTGGGCTCACAGCTCCTCTACGGAAAGGTAACCCAGACCCCGGATCAGAAGGGCAATGCCCAGATGAAGATGATGCTCTACGCCATGCCCATAGTGTTCTTCTTCATCCTTTATGACGTACCGTCGGGGCTGCTCTTGTACTGGATCATGTCCAATATGCTGACCATGGTGCAGCAACTGATGATTAACAAGTATATGGCCCGGAGACGGGCCGCCATCGCCGCAGCCAATTCCGGAGACGGCGGTTCAGGAACTTCCGGGGACACCAAGCCGGTGATCGCACCAACCTTACCCCCGAAGAAAAAAAAGAAGAAGTAAATCTAACCGCATGTGCAATTTCTTTCGCGAGGAGCGCGTATATGATATATGAATTTGAAGGCCGTACCGAAAAAGAAGCTATCGACCGGGCGGCGGAGGAACTGGGACTGGAGAAGGACGATTTTGATGTCGAGATTCTGGAAACCCAGCGTCAGGGGCTGTTCAAGAAGGGCTATGTAAAGATACAGGTTCATACGGACAAGCCTGTTGCGGCAGGACGGGGTTTGCAGAGAACAGCCGGCCATGGGGACGATGAGGCGGAAGCCGAAGAAATCGGCCCCGGGAACGAGCGGTATCCCCGGGGAGAACCTTCCGATGCGGAACAGTTCAGCCAGGCGGTGTTTGGCGATCCCGAAGCCAAGAACGATTTTGAGCAGAAGATGATCGACTTTGTGGAAGGCCTTATCGAGCGGATGGGATACAGCGGCAAGGTTTCTTTTCTTTTTCGGGAAGATCGGAAGATCGGCCTTAAGATCGAATCCGAATATTCCTCCATCCTGATTGGAAAGAAGGGGAAAAACCTGGACGCCCTCCAGCTCCTGGCCAATATCTACGCCGGCCGTCAGGGCCGGGAGGATATGCGGGTCATCCTGGACAGCGAAAATTACCGTATCCGCCGGGAGGAATCCCTGGTGCGTCTTGCCTACACCGTGGCCGACCGGGTCCGGGAAAACCGGGGCTCCATACTGCTGGAACCTATGAACCCCTTTGACCGCCGGCTTATCCACACCACCCTGAACGACATCGCCGATGTGGAAACCAAGAGCGAAGGTGAGGGGCTCTACAAACAGGTGCGGGTGTATTACCGGGGTTTAAGGTAAGGTTTTTTAACCTTTTATCACTCTTGTTGTTTTATTGGTATCATGCATATTAAACCGTGGCTTACATTGACCTTTATTGCTTTCCTGGGCGCTGCGGGAGGGCCTCTTTTCGCCGCTGCCCTGGAAGAACTGGTTGGGGCGGATCGGGCGGCGACACTGAGGGCAATCTCCGCCGAGGGCGGAACCATTGCTGAGGTGCAGCTTAAAAGGCCCGCCCCCATCCTGGTTCCCAATCATGCCGGGGTCAGAGCTATCCTGGATCAAAACATAAGGAGCCTGGACCCCGGGCTTTTTGCGGAAACCCTCTACCGTTATCCCAAACCCGCAGATTCTGGCCGGCCCCTGTGGAGCGCCGCCGAGAAAGCCAGCCTCTATAACGGCGCCCTGGCCCTCTCCACCCTTTCGGGTATCCAGTACTATTCCGCAAGCCGCAGGGCCATGCGTACCTTCTACGAAACGTCCCGGGTCATCGACAGCCCCGGCGCCAAACGGGTCCTGCCCGATCCGGTTTACAGTGAACCCCCGGCGGCACTGAAAATCTACGCCCGTCAGAAAGACCTGACCTTTGGGGACAATATCTACCAGTACGAGTACCGGGCCGAATCGGACTTCCTTTTGTTTATCCAGGAAAACCTGACCATCATGAACGCGGGAATTATCCCCGCCATAGGAAAAAACAAACTCCGTTCCCTGGTGGCGGTCATCGATGCCGGTGACTGCCTCCTGATCTACGCCGTCTCCATGGCCCAGGCCTCCCCTCTCCCCGGCCTGGGCGAGCGTATCGGCAACTCCTTTACCAACCGCGCCGAAGCGATCCTGAAATGGTACGCCGGTCAGGCGGATAGGGCCTTTGCGGGGGCGGGAAGATAGGGTAACGCTGCAAGGCAAGTTATGTGAAATTCAGAATGGCCAATTCTTCCGGATATTATTCTTCTGTTTGTATATTCAGTACAATATGCGGAATTGCGGTTTTATATACGGTGTGTTCCGGCATATCAAAAGATATTGCCATTTGGCGAATCAGTCCGGTTATCGTTTCCACCGGGACAGGCATGTCATCTTTTATCCAATCGCAGATCAGGCGCGTTGCGCCGTAATTTTTATAGTTGACGATATAATTAAAAATAATTTGTATATCCTTAGGTACTTTTCCCATATAAAGGTCGTTAATAATCGTTTCATTTTTCCGGGCGGCTGCATAGCCTAAATGTTCAGCATCGGAATTAAGTATTTTTTTTATAATGTCTGCGTGTTTGATAACTTGACCCAGGGGTATCGTCATTTCCATAACGCTGCGCTCGCCCTCACGGAAAGTATTTTCAATCTTAACCAGATGTGGTTTAAATTGCCCTTCAAAAAATTGCAGAATGACATCGTCCTTGTTGTTGTAACTGCGGTAAAAGGTTTGCCGCGCAATGCCTGCCTTTTCGACAATGTCCGAAACACTTATTTCGTTATAGGGCTTTTCGTCCATCAGCAACATCAGAGCCTCAAAAATCCACGAGCGTGTCCTCTTAACCTGCCGGTTGTTTGCGTTTGACTTTTCCTTCACATTTTGCCTCTTTTGTCCCATCATAGACACTTTTTAACTTCTGTCTATTTTCATTTGAAACGACTCAAAAATAATTGACAATGTTTATAGAGCATAATACATTTGCCTAAGATTAGTCAAGTGTAACATACGGAGAATAATGAGATGAAACAGTTCATTTGTTTTTCTTTTTTCCTGAGTATCATTACCGGAATGATTTTCGCAGAGGATGAACCGGATTTGAAAACCCATTTTATCCCAAATGAAATTGAATCGCATACCAGCATTCAATTATATGTTCCCACCGTTGGAGGGGCTTCGGTTGGCGTATTACAAGATTTTGTTTTTCCTCATAATAATATCGCCCTGAACTTAGGGGTGAATATTTCACCGGTTTCTTTTAACCTGTTGACTCAAACTACATGGACGCCTATACCTTTTTTAAAATTGTATGGCGGAATAAAGGCGGGAACCGGCTGGAATTATGAAGATATGTTTGGCAATCAGCAGAACGGTATGGGAATTTACCGCTATGATGGTGCGGAAGGTGTTGACGGTTCCGGTTTTGACGGTATTGTATGGAAAGCGCGTATTGGAACAACGTTTCAATTTGATTTTGCCGCTATAAATCCAGGTGACTGGCATCATGTAATAATTATAACAAATAACGAAATTCAATATCAGGAATTTACAAAGGTGAAAGATGGCGAGTATTGGTATTATCACGAGATGCCGGGTGATGGCTTTAGTCAAAATAGTTTCAATTATTATTTCTCCGGTATTCTTGGCTATCAGATGCCGATTTTTATTGATTTTACCGCTCTGGTTTATGAAATAACTGTTCCTTTTTATAACCCCTATTCCGGTAAAAATCTCAGTTCTACCGATCCCGAACACAGCCTTATGCTGCTTACACGGTTCAAGATAAACAAACATTTCAATATTGCGCTTATGACAAATATAAAAAACGGACCTGTTCATCCGATTATTCAGGATATGAAAAGGGAGTGGAAATGGAAATTCTTTAGCACACAATTAGTATTAACCTATAAATTTAAATGAAAATTTAAGGAGATTTGACAAATGAAGGACAGACTTTATTTTATGGATTCACTCCGTGGTTTTACGATTTTGTTGGTTGTAATTTTTCATTTGACAATGTCCTATGCGGAACTTGCGCCTGTTCAAAAAGCTTTCATCCGCCTTGACTCCGTGCCGGAAGCATACAAAGGATTTTTTACGGTTGTAATGGCTTTATTAAACGGCCCTTCATTAAATTCAATTATGTTTTTTATAGCGGGTTTCTTCGCCTTTGGAACATACCAAAAAAGAGGCTGCTTGTCATTTCTTAAAGAAAAACTTATAAAATTAGGCATCCCCTATCTTGGAGGGTTTATAATTTTAGCGCCCTTAACACAATATATTGTGAACCGTTCCTGGGGAGAAAACGGTAATTTTCCGCAATATTGGTTAAGGGAATTTTTTCTTCCCGGATCAATAACTCCGCAGCATTTGTGGTTTATTGGCATTTTGTTTATCTTTTTTATTATTTCCATGCCGGTATTTACATTGCTGCAAAAAAGAAAACAAGAAACAATACATAAACGTTGTGCTCGAAACATAATTATCATTTTATTTTTGATAATAACTTTTTTTCTCTATTTTGGAATGAATTGTCTGTATAAGCCTTATAATTTTATAAACATTTTCATAATCAGGTTTCCCCCGGCCGTCCTGCCATTCTATGCGGCTTATTTTGCCCTGGGAGTATACGCATCATTTCAAAAATGGTTTTATGGTGAGCACAAAGAATATATTTATCCATGGGCGATACTGTATATGTTAAGTTTAATCCTTTATTTCGGAACTTTCATAATCATCCCGGAGACCAGGGAAGAAAATCATCCCTTAATGGCGTTTGCTTTCACAGTATTGGTATTCTCAGGTCTTATGCTGTTGATGACTGTATTTAAAAAATACGCAAACAAAACATCGAAATTTATATCATGGTTCTCAAAAAACAGTTATGGCGCTTATATCATTCATTATTTCATTGTGCTTTGGGTTGTATATTTGATGCGGGAAATGCCTTTGCCAATAATCATAAAATATATTGCACAGTGTATTTTTTTGCCCTGTATTATTTGGATTTTATCCGGTTTGTTGAAAGGCTATACTCCTTTAAGGCGCATACTTTAGCGCAGCTATTTTTAATTAACGTAGCGGCGCCAGGCATTTTCCAATTTCAAAAGATGTCAGATGCCCCTCACCTTCTTCTGTTCCTGGAAATCAACACCAGCCTCAACAAACTCATAATCGCCGTCAGCGCCGAAGGAAGAGCCGATATTGGCTACAGGGACCAGGGTGCTCCGCAGAATGAGGGGCCCGTAACAGAAGAGCCGCCGCATCCGTCCCGGTAATATTCCGGGAACTGCGTATGCGGGAATATTTTGCAAAGGTTGACTTTTTTTTTGGGCTTGACATCATCCTGAGTATTGTGCTACAATGTTATTTAGTATATCTATGCCTAAGCAGAGAAAGGAGCGTGTTCCATTAGGGCATTATCGGTGAACCTATATGCGGTAGCCTCAAATGAATATGAGAACTCCTTGACCGAGGCATTTAAGAAGGATAACGGGGCATACTATACAGATGTTTCTCTTGCGGAGAAGATGTTCTCTGCTGTTAGGCAGTATATAAAGCCAGACATCTCAACGATTCTAGACCCTTGCTGTGGAGCTGGGAGTTTCCTCTTTGTTGCGAGTAGATTAGAGTATCAGAATATTTTTGGGATAGATGTTGACCCAAACGCTGTAAAATTATGTAACGAGAACATTGATGGCATCCGTTGCGTGGCGGCAGATTCTATTGGACAGTCGGCAAAAAGCATCCTCGACCTTTTTTCTTTGACCGAGAAGTTTGATTGCATTATCGGTAATCCACCCTATGTACCCTTATCTAATGGAGTTGTCTTGAATGGAGAGTATACTTTCAAGCGAGAAGTGTCCGATTCAGGCAACAATCTTTTTGTCGCGGCTCTAATACGTTCGTTGGAGTTATTAAAAGACGGTGGCGTGCTTTCATATATTACACCGAAAAACTTTCTGCACGTTGCTTCATATAGTTTGTTACGTCGCAAAATTCTCAATGAGTACACGATTGTATCAATTGTTGACATTGGACAATATTTCAAAAATGTTCGCGGCGAGCAAATAGTGCTTACAATTCGCAAAAAGGCTCAACGTGTTGGGCAGAGTAAAATTGACATACGAGCGTACTACGCCAATAGGTTTAATGCACTGTGTAAAGTCCTCCAAAACTTTTACAGTGATGAAATACTACTTTTTGATAGTGATAAAGACCGAGAGGTATATGTGCGGCTTAATAGTACCTATAAGACGCTTAATGACTACTGCAACGGATATGTCGGCAGAGGCAAGTCAACCTCTGATAAGGCAATTTGCGGCAATGACATTAGAAAATTTGGCTACAAAGAAAGAGCTTTTACAGAAGATGACGGGAAGCAGATTTTTATACAGAACATCTATAGTGCGGAAGCCGGTATAATAGCAGTTTATGGCGGTGCATTAGAAGCGACTCAAACAGTCACCATTTTTACAGATGGTGATTCAAAAATGTGTCGTTTCATCTTGGGCATACTACATTCGCGGCTCTGTAATTTCTTTCTATACAGGTACTGCTACAATCGTTCACACCTTACTATGCACACCGACGCGAAATATTTGAGGAAGATACCATTGCCACCTCGAAGCGGTGAGGATTTTGGGAAAGATTTTGACAAACTACTACCTATCGTCGCATCGCTCGAAAGTGATGAGTATCTCACGAAAGCGTGGTTTGAAGATATTGAACGGTTAAATAAAGCTGTTTACGAGATATATGATATGCCTTCGGATTTGTCTGAATATATAGACACAGAAGTGCAGAAAGTTCAATCAAAGAGGTGGTTTTTTCTTGAACAACATTAAGAAATGCAACGACCTTACGGGGAAAGAATGGTTGCAAAACTCGTTCAGTATTTGGCGAAATTTGTCGAAAAGTTCGGAAGAACGCGCTTTTAAGCACCCGGCTTCTTTCCCTGTGGTGTTATGCGAGAAGTTAATCCGTACATTTGCTCCGGCGAACTGCAATGTCATAGACCCTTTCAACGGCATCGGTTCGACTACCACGGCGGCGATTGGGTTAAATTGTTCCGCCGTTGGAATTGATCTGTCGGAATCGTTCTGCCGAATTGCAAAGGATAGACTAAAAAGGAACAAGAAAGCAAAAATAATAAACGAAGATAGTTTTACTGCGCTTTCACAATTACCAACCGCAAGCTTTGACCTTTGCATTACCTCGCCGCCATATTGGGATATTCTGAATATGAAGCATAGCGCGGATGGGAAAGATAGAGTGAATTATTCTGACAAGGCGGAGGATTTGGGAAATATCGCTGATTATGATAAGTTCATCGCAAGACTGGCGGCATTGTTTGCCGAAGTACGGAAGGTCCTCAAGCCAAAAGCCTACTGCATTGTAAATGTAATGGACATACGGAAGAAAAGCGAGTTTTATCCATTGCACAGCGATTTAGCAACGGCTATGCAGAAAGTTGGGTACATCTATGATGACCTCATTATATGGGACAGGCAAGCCGATTATAACAATATGCGACCACTCGGCTATCCGTATAAATACCGGATAAACAAAGTTCACGAGTATCTGTTGATATTTATCAACGAGTAAAGGAGAATAAGATTATGACACTTCACGATTCACTAAGAGGAACCGCATATGCCTATGTATCAAAATTCGGTGATAAAGCTGAAGATATTTATTTTGAATCTACAGAAGAATTATGTGAAGCACTGGGTTATATACTTCATAATATCAAGCGTATTGATGCGGAAATACCTGATGACCAGTATGCGGCACTAAGTGCTATATTCCCCAATTATCCGATTCAAAACGGTCTTACTACCGGTGGTAACAAAATGAAACGAGCTCCACAATACAGAATTTATTTCAATACGATACGCAATATGCCCGCGAAACTTCGTGGCAGATTACAAAATGATAACCAAATGCGTATTACAGGAAGCCTTTTTGTTGAAGCATGTTTTTTCATTGGATTTGTCCCGTGGTATCCCACCCAAAACAAAAATCAAATCCAAATGGCTGTTAGTAGCGTGTTCCCTAAAAGTAGTGAGCAACAAGCTTTTATGCAAGGTTACAATCTGTAGCAATAAGGTGGTTATAAAATGAGCATACTGTCAAAAAACGTGAGAGACGTTATATTACCTAACGATGACTTGTGTAACGTAAAAGATTTTGATACGGGACATAATTTGTAGGGGGAGATTCATTTGAACATCGAAATGGCATATCTGCTTGGTATGATATGCGGCAATGGAGAAATTAAGCGGTCTGCGGGGAACACGACTGTATCGGTCGATATACCCCACAAAAAACTTGAAACTGAGGACTTCAAAGACGTAAAGATTTACATTAAAGCAAGTGTTACGGACATTAGAGCGATACTTGAACCGCTTATCGGTGTGGATTTGCAATTCATTCAGCAAAAATCGAGCTCGGTTCTTTCATTCACGAAACCAAATGCGGATTACTTAATCCGTCAGATTCTTCTGTATACAGGTAGTGGTAGTTCACACGAAAATATACGTTTAGCCCCTGCTGTGTTTAGTTCTACATTTGACGAGCGCAAGGCTTTTTTGCGCGGTTTCGCCGATGTAACAGGGTATATTCGCAGGAGCAATTACTTTTTTCAAAAGTATAAGCATAGAGTATATCTTGAAGTCCCGCATAACTGGGGGCTTGTGGTTGATGTGTGTAATCTGCTAAAGTCTGTGGACATACCTGTTCAGGCTATTGACTGGGCGCACCCCAATATACGCGACGGAAAACTTACCAAAGCTAATAGTGGAAGTCCGAATTTTTGGAAGAAAGAACACCAGATAAAGGTTTGGGCTAACGAATTTGAACCGATTGGATTTGGTATAATCCACAAGCGTAATTCACTTGCTCTTTTTGCTGACGAGTTGAGAGCGGGCTTTGCGTCTGAAGGAAAGAGCGTAGAAGATATTACACATAAATTTTATTGGGAGCTTCGAGAATTGAAGAAAGAACGCCCTCTGCACCCGGCAGAGAATGATAACTTTATTCCTGCACAAATTCGCGGCAGACACTATAACTCGTGGCGAGAAATTGCCGCAGATTTGGGATATGGAGAATAGCCCATGAGAGAATTTGACTTATACCCACCGATGTGCGATTGGCTACGCCAGTACCTTACAGACAAATATAAAAGTTATGAGGTTATAGTTGCCGACACACATAGCGAGCGGCTCGACCGTGCGTTGCAAAAATTCGATATTGTGTATGATATTGCAACCGGTATAGATATTCAAATAGATGTATTGGGGATAGTGAGAAGCAAAAAGGACAGCAAAGTCTTTAAGCTTGTTTTTGTTGAGGCAAAAAAGACGAGTCTGACTCTTAAAGATGTTGGTCAGCTTTGGGCGTATTGCAAACTCATTGACCCAGGGGAAGCGTTTCTTTTAACTTCGGCGGATTTAGGTTCGCTGAACAAGCTGCTCAATGTATATAACCGTGAGGACTTGCTTGACTTTGGTGATGGTAAGATTATTAAGAAAATGAAAATCGGTGTTTGGAATCTAAAAACAAGTTCACCTGAGTTGGGGTTAATATTCCCGAAGATTTAGGTGGTGAACTCGAAACTAACGGAAAACTGGAGAACGAAAGTATGGCGGTGCTATCGGGTTTCAATCCCATGACAACGCCAAAGTAAGCCCTAAACACGCAGGATTACCCCCTGAAACCATCAGACTATGCTTCGGTATACCGGCGCCGAAAAACAAAAAATGTTTGGAGACTGGCAAAAGAGTGGACGCCTTATTTCGGGTATTATGAAGCCCCTTGACACCCTCTCCGTAGGCGCACGGCAATTCAGTGAAAAAAACGAAAACAGCCGGAAGGAATTAATAGCCGGTATTTCTCACGATTTATGCACGTCGCTTATCTCAATCAAGATGAGTATTGACGGTATTAAATCCGGCGTTGCCGAAACCGCCCCGCAGCGCGAAAAATATTTTGACATTATAGAAAGCAAAACCCGCGATATAGAACATATCATAGAACAACTGTTTTTTTTCAAAACTGGACATAGACGAATTCAATTACCATGATTGGCTTTCCAGTCTTTTCATCAGAACCATCCATAACAAAGCCTTTCCAATTGGTATAAATATTCATCGACCATAATTGTGCCAAAATTGCGCTTAACAAACATTACAGACATAAATGAATAGAAGGCCTATAGCATCTTCGTCAAATCTATTTCCATCCATTAGTAAGAAACCTCCGTATATTCATATGCCGTATCCCCTCCCGGCTCAGATCAAACTCGTCCAGGGAGAGCACATATTTGGGGTAGTTGTCTTTGACTTCCCGGAATACGGCAAATTTCCGCTCGATGGTTTCAGGGGAAGAGAGAAGATAGGCAACCTGTATGTATATTTTTTCATTGTTTTTTTGGGCGACAAAATCAATTTCCTTGTCCCCGATTTTTCCGATGGTTACGGTGTAATCATGGCGCAGGAGTTCCAGGTAAACGATGTTTTCAAGTATCTGCTGTATGTCCCGCTTGTTATTGCCATAGAGGGCCTGCCACAGGCCGTGGTCGGTGAAGTAGATTTTCTCATTCACCCGGAGCAGGCTCTTGCCGCTCAGGTCTTCCTGCAATGCGGGGAGCAGCAGGTAGGCGGCCTTACAGTATTCGATGTAGTTGTAGATGGTTTCCCAGGACAGGCTGCGGCGTTCGCTTTTTAAGTAGTTCTGCACCGACCCGGTAGAAAAGAGATTCCCCACATTGGAAAAGAGGTAGAGGATGAGCCGCTTGAGCTGGTCCACATCCCGGATATTGTAGCGGCCGGTTATATCCTTAAGAATGATGGCGTCCGTTACATCCCTTAAATACTGCTGGATTGAAAAATCATCAAAAGATGATTGGTAGATAAAGGGCATCCCGCCGTAAACCAGATACTTTTCAAAGGCTTCCTGTTCGCTTATGGCGCTGTCGGGGGAAACCGCGCCGGATGTTCCGGTCTGTGCAAGTGCGGTGAGGACTTCGTTGAACGAAAAGGGGTAGACCTTGAACATCACGTATCTGCCGCTCAGGTAGGTTGCGTATTCACCGGAAAGTAGTTTGGAGTTTGACCCGGTAATATAGATGTCCGCCTTGAGTTCCGTCAGGCAGGAATTGGCAAGTTTTTCCCAGCCTTCCAGTTCCTGAATTTCGTCAAAAAAAAGATACACCTTTTCACCGGCTGCTTGCGCCTGTTTTTTGACCTTGAAATAAACGGCTTCGGCGTTCAGCTCCGAGCCGTTTTCGAAGGTATCAAAATTCATGGCAATGATATGCCCCTTATCAACCCCCTGTTCAATCAACTCCTCCCGAATCAGCTGCAACATTACCGATTTACCGCATCTTCTGATACCGGTTAAAATTTTAACGATATCTTTGCCGATAAAAGGCCGGATTTTCTGTATAAAGGGTTCTCTTTTTATCAACAAGGACGCCACTGGTTTTCGCCTCCTTTTATATTATACACTCGATATACCGAGAAATCAAGTATAATTTAATATAGTTACTCGATATATCAAGAGATTAAACGATATCAGGAATAATAACTCGATATATCGAGTGTTATCTATCGCCAGGCATAGCAATAAACGCATCCCGCCGGGCAGGGCCCATAGGCGCCGATGTCCACACTGGGGACGCAATGGCAGTGGGGCCGCTGGTATTTGTCCTTTTTACCGGATTCAAGGCCCGGCAGCGGTGTATCCTGGGGGAAAAGCCTGCGAATAAGATCCCCGTCGATGCAGGCCCCGGCCTTTATCCCCAGACCGGAGAGGTCTTCCCCTTCGGCGCAGCTCCGGATTTCCAGCCCCGCATCGGCGGCTATGCCGGCCAGTTCCCTCAGCAGATCCCGCACCGGGGGCAGCAAAGACAGGGGGCCGACAGTTTTATCGGCGCCGTTGACAGCGCCGGTTTTGTAATGGGGCTGCATGATAAGGCTTCCCGCCTTTTCCAGCGCGGCAAGCCGCCGTTTGGCCCCGCCGTATTCGTCGTAAATGCTGATAATGACCCGCCGGACCTTTCCTGCCAGCTCTCTCGCAAGGGCCTTGAAATTACGGAGATGGAAGTCCCGATCCGTCAGGCTGCTTAAAAAAATGGGATCATAGCGCCAGATAACCCGGTCCGGCCCCAGCTTTTCCGCCAGTTCCCCCATGGCCGCAATAATCGCCTCCCGAGGCGGCATATTGGGCTCCAGTACCGCCGGATACCCCGTCAGGGTAACCATCACGTAAAACCGGCAGCCCCGGGCTTCCAGTTCCTCTGCGTGGGCCAGAATAGGCCCGGGGTCCCGTGTCCAAAATACCAGGGCGGTCACCTCCCGCGGCAGCAGAGAAACCCGCCGGACCTGGGCCTTATTATAGGGATTCACCACCTCCGCATATCCCGCATCCAGCCGTTCCCTGAACCAGTCAAACCGGAACCGGGGAATGTCGCAGCGCCGGGAAACACTTATGATCATGCTCATACTATATATCATATTGACACAAGTTCCTTAGCCGGGGTATATTCAAAATGTTCCTTTGGGGGTATAGCTCAGTTGGCTAGAGCGTTTGAATGGCATTCAAAAGGTCGTCGGTTCAATTCCGACTACCTCCAGAAGAGTTTTTTCTACTTTTGTTGATTTTCTTTCTCAAATTTCCTTTCCCAATCGATTGACACCCGGTACAATACTCTTTTAATATTGGAAATTATGGCGCGAAATGAAATTCAGGGTGAAATGGACCCCGAGCTTGCAGTATTGCCTGGGGTCGGGACCGGGGGTGGTTCGGCGGCAGATACGCCGCCGCCGGATTTTGCCAGTATTTTTGAAGATTCGGCAGGGGGGGCGGGCCCCGGTGAGGGGGTTAATCCGGTTTCTCCCGACGATGGGGAAGAGGCCGCCCCGGAAGTGAATCTTACCGTTGAAAAGTTTCCCAAAATAACCAAGCGTTTTGCAGATACCCCCCATAATGCCTTTAATGATCCCAATTATTATAAAATAGCCCTCAATGGCGAGGGGGATCTTGCCCAGCGCCTGCACGGGATCATGCAGAAATACCTTAACTGCAAGGACCCCAAGGATCGCAGTGTTTTCCGGCAGCAGTTTATCACCTTTTTTTGGAATTTCCTGGCAGGGGTTGCCAAAAAAGCCCCTGGAAAGCTGCCGGACGCCAAAAAATACCTGCTCCGCTTCGGTATATTGCATCCTACCTTTATCAATGCGGAAACCAGAGCTTTATTCGCCAAAATGGTGGTGAATAACGAACTGGGCCAACCCGTCTACTATCTGGATGAGTGGTTTAAGGCGGTGGGGACCGGGGTGGTGCGGAATTCCTCCACCGACGAAGTGAAGGTGTCCAGGAGCAATAATGCCGTCAGATTTCAGCAGCTTCTGGAAAAGGCCAAGGGTAAACTTGACGGTTCCCGAAGCCTGCTTAAGGCCAAGGACCAGGAGCGGAAGGACCTGGAACAGGGCCTGCAGGAGCGGATCCGCATCATTATGGAGCATTCCCTTCTGGATGGGCTTCCGGATATCAACTCCACTTACAGCGAAAGCCAGCGGCGGGCCTTTTCCGAAATTCAGGAAGTGTTGAAGGGGCTTTTAAAGGCCGATCATGACCTGGATATGTTTATTAGAGATTATACTCAGGCGGAGGAAGATGTAAGGGGTTTGCAGGATAAAATAGAGGCTGAAGGGGGCGCTGTCGAGGTGGATACCCAGGCAGTGGATACCGAATACGAAACCGTCCGGCAGATGGTCAAGATGACCATAGGCCGGCAGGGTAACCATTACCCGTTGCTGACCTCCGAATATTTCCACTGCGGCCCCAACGATGTCGGCTTCCGGGAAAATGTCATTTCCATGATGTCCTTAATTGAAAGCATCGACCCCGAGGCCTTCTGTAGGTCTTACAAGAACCGGATTAACCGCATCGCGCCCTATGTGATTCTGCTCCCCACTTACGGCGACACCGGTATGTGCTGGGAGCCCTTTGACCGGCATAACCGGGCCACCAGCCGGGGCCGTATCGCCATTCCCATGTACCCCAAGAACCTCCTGGTGGCAATGCTTTCCGCCGTGGGGGACCTCCGCTGGCAGGTTGCCAAGGAAAAAGCCTCCTACTACTGGATGGAAGAGGGCCTTACGGGAAACTACTACCAGTGGTTTGCGAAGATGAAGTTAAAAGGGGACCTTAAGGATTTCTTTATCCAGGATTATATCACCTGGATGACCAAGGAAAGCGAGGGCACCCAAAAACTCGACAAGGAAGTCCGGGGCGTCTTCTGGCGCTATATGCCCTTCTCCCAACCGGTCAAGGAAAAACTCAAGAACCGCAGTTTCGTCTACCAGGAACTCTACCAGCGGGATATTAACCGCACCATGTCCGACGGGTATTAATCCCTTCGGGACGGTCGTTTTTTGCCGAAAATCGGGTCAAAATATTTTTCCACGTTTACCCGCTTAAGCAGCTGTTTCAGGATGATCCGGTAAACCAAAAAGGAGAGGGCAATGGCGGCTATAAAGATGATGGGGAAGCCCCAGGCGGCGCCTTCTTCGGGGATAATTTTTATGATGAACCTGGCATAGAGTACCAGCAGCACTAAAAAGCTTATGATGGTTATCAGAATATTGAATACCGTTGCGCAGAGGATAAACACCCAGGTATTGGTTTTCTTGCTCATGGTTTTTCTCCGTTTTCAAATTTTTTCGGGCTTATCAGGATGGAAATTAAAAAGATAATGCAGCAGACAACCACACTGGAATCGGCGATATTGAAGGTAGGCCAGCGTTCCATGCCCAGAAGGCCGTAAAATTTTATGCTGATAAAATCCACCACCCCGGCGGGCCGGAAGATGCGGTCCAGGATGTTTCCCAGGCCCCCGCCAATGATGCCCGCAACGGCCCAGCGCTGGAGCTTCGAAAAATCATGGGAGCTCAGGTAGTACCACACCAGAAAGCCCAGGACCAGGAGGGGCAGCACGACAAACAGAAGGGGCCGCAGGGAGTCGGGAAGGTTATGGCCCAGGCTAAAGGCGATGGCCCTGTTCCGCACATGGTAGATGCATAAAACATCATTGTTAAAGACATCTTTAATAAAAGACCCTTCCCGGGGCCAGTTTTTAACAATAAAAGACTTTACGGCCTGGTCTGCCAGAATAATAAAGCCCGTTAAAATAAAGGGCAGTAACTTTTCTTTCCTGTTGTGTATCATTATTACTCCGTAATTATAACCCGGTGGGGATATCAATAAATTCGCATTCCAGGGACAATTCCCGCCCGCAATATTCCATCACCTTGCGGACTCCCCACACTTCAGTGGAATAGTGTCCCCCCGCAACCAGGTTGATCCGCGCTTCCCGGGCCTCATGGTAAATATGATGCAGCATTTCCCCGGTAACATACAGATCCATGCCTTCCTCAATGGCCTGGAGGGTTTCATCCGCCGCGCCGCCGGAAATGACCGCGCAGGCGGCGTTTTCCTTTTTGCCAAAGGGATACACCCCCAGGGGCGGCCTTCCCATAAAGCTTATCCGCTTAACCGCTTCTTCAATGCTGATGGGCTTTGCAAGGGTTCCTTTATACCCTATTTTGCGCCCATGGTACAGACCAAAGGGCTCAAGATTTTCAAGGCCAAGCAATTCCGCCAGGCCGGCGTTGTTCCCCAGCTTTGGATGCTGATCCAGGGGCAGGTGGACCGCGTAGAGGGCAATGTTGTTGTCCAGGAGGAATTTGATCCGCTGCCGGTGGTTCCCCGCAAGGCGCAGGGAATTACCCCAAAAAAGGCCGTGGTGGACAAAGAGCATCCCCGCCCCGGCGGCAGCGGCGCCCTTGAAGGTTTCCAGGCTGGCATCCACCCCAAAGGCGATTTTCTGTATTTCCGAACCGTCATTGTCCACCTGGAGACCGTTCAGAGAGACATCAACCGTGCTGAAATCTTCAATGGCGAGGAAGGATTTGAAAAAGGCGTCCAGTTTTTGGGTGCTTATAGGGGTATTCACGGGTTCAGTATATACCTAAGATCCGGTAAATTCCAAGACCGGGTTTCGATGTGGAAACCTTCGTCCAGGTTTTGCGTTTTAAGGCCGTTCCTCGGCAGGAGACCGGTCTCCGCAGGGGGCGCCCTTAAAACAGATGCGGCAAAATTGGTGATGATCCCGGCGGTTTTTTCGACAAATTCCGGAGGGAAACCCCGGTTTAGGGGGGCTTTTGCCAGCCCCGGAAAAAGCGCCGAATAGAGGGGATATTCCGCAGGATAATCAAAATAATCCAGGGGCCCCGCCCCGCCCAGGGCTGCAAAAGCCGCAGGGCCGGAAGATTCCCCCAGTATCTGAAAAGCCGCCCCATACCGTTTTTGCCGGTTTTTTGTATCCAGGGCGCGGTCGGACATCAGGTACAGGGTGGGAACGCCGCTTTGGGGTATGTTTCCGGGACCGGTTATTTTAAGGGGCTTTAAGCCGGCAAACCAGTTCTGCAGGGCGATCCGGGCTTTTTTGAACCAGGTTGCCGATACCGGGACCGGCAGGGGGGTCTGTTCTTCCGGCAGCCAGGAGGACCAAAAGCTGCTTTCCACGGCAACAATGCCCCGTATTTGCCTGTTTTGGGCGATAAAGGCCGGGGATGCGGCCAGATAAACCAGGGCGGCCCCGCCGGCCCCGCAGCCCGCCAGGATCATCGTCTCCGGATCGGCGCCGGGAACCAGGTCAGCGCTGTTCCGTTTGATATAGGGCAGGAGGAAATCCAGGTCCTCCCTGCGGCCTGTTTCCAGGGCCCGGCCAAAATCGTTGGCCTTTTTCGATACGGTTCCCTTGCGAAAGCTTTGCCACATCCGGTACAGTGTAAGTGGCGTAAGGGAATCGAAGCCCCGGCGGCTATAGCATATCACCGTAAAACCCCGGTCCCCCAGGGCGGCGCAGAGGGCATCCACCGCCCGCACCGATCCCGCTTCCGGCGGGATGACCAGCAGCAGCGGTCGGCCTTGCCCGGCGGCCTGCGGCGTTCCGGCGCTCTCTTCTGCGGGGCCGAAGATGTGCAGGGTATAGCTCCGGTTCTGCCGTTCATTCTGTATGTTGACAATACGCAGTCCCTGGGCGGGTCCTGTCGGCTCTGCGGGGGCAAAAAAGAGGGCAACGGCGCATGCCAGCGCCAGAAGCAGGGCCGCGGGAAGGATCAACACAGACTTTTGGTCGCGGAAATCGTCGTTATGGTGCGACCCGGCGCCGGCAATAAGGGCAGGCATATTCAGCATCGTCAGGACCGCAAAATACACCAGCAGGGGGATGCATTCGGGCCTGAAACCGTAAGCGGGGAACATGCCCAGGGTAATCCCCAGGGCGAGGAGGGGGAACCAATGCAGCCCGTCCAGGGGCCAAAGCCCTTTGACAAGGGGGCGAAAAAGAAAGAGAAGGAGAAAAAAAGCGCTGATAAGCTCCGGAATCCAAATTTCCTTCATTTTCTCCCCGTATGGACAATATATACATAAAATGAGGGGTAATCTACCGGATAGCGCATTGCATCCTTGTTGATTATGTTATACTAATCCGGGTATATTGGTTTTAATGTTTTATTCTGGGATTGATAAAAGGAAATAAATATGGCCGCCCCGCAGCAGCTGGTTGTTGATGAATCCAAGGTAAAAAAAGCAGTACAGTCAGGGATTCCCCTGATCATCACAACTTTTACGCTGCCCCATGAAATAGAAATCTATATTGAACAGATCCTGATGGTTTTCCTCAAGGAAGCCGGGCAGGAAAAGCTTAAGGATTATATAGTCTATTGTGTCCAGGAATTGGCGGTAAATGCAAAAAAAGCCAATACCAAGCGGGTTTATTTTATGGAACGGGGCCTTAATCTGTCCAATCCCGATGATTATAACGCAGGGATGGTCCGATTCAAGGAAAATACCCTGAGTAATATTGCCCATTATCTGCAATTGCAGAAGCAAAAGGGCCTGTACATCAGACTGATACTCCAGATCAAGAAAAACATCATCTATCTTGAGGTCCGCAACAACGTGGCGGTGACCAGAACCGAGCTTATCCGTATTCACGACAAGCTGGCCCGGTCCCGGCAGTTCAGCAGCCTGGAAGACGCCCTGTCCCAGGTGCTGGACGATTCCGAAGGGGCCGGCCTGGGCCTGGTGATCCTGGTTTTGATGCTCAAAAAGATGGGCCTGGACGAGGATTGTTTTGACATCCTCAGTACCGAAAAGGAAACCATTGCCCGGATAGTGATTCCCCTGGATAAGGCCAGGGTTGAAAGCCTTTCGCTCCTGTCCACCACCATTGTGGACAATGTGAACTCCCTGCCCCAGTTTCCGGAAAATATCCTTACGATTCAGAAGATGATCGCCGACCCGAGGTCGGAAATGGGGGTCATCGCCCGGCAAATTTCCATGGACCCCGCCATGACCGCCGATATGCTTAGACTGGTCAATTCCGCCCAGTACATGCTGTCGAAAAAAGTGGACAGTATCGCCGAGACGGTCAAAATGCTCGGCATCCGGGGTATCAAGAACCTGCTCTATTCCTACGGGACCCAGAAGGTCCTGGGTGACGATACGGCGGAAAAGAAGGCCCTTTGGGAACATTCCTACAAAACCGCCTTTTATGCCTATAATCTGGTTAAAAATTTCGGCCGGGACAAGAACCTGCTGGACGATGTGTATGTGGGGGGTATCCTCCACGACATGGGGAAGATCATCTTCTCCAATGTCCACCCGGACCTGCTTGCCCGGATCAAGGAATTCTGCGCCGAAAAGAACCTCCCCGCCTCCACCTTTGAGGACCTGGCCGCCGGCATGAACCATGCGGAAATCGGCGCCCTTATCGCCGAAAAGTGGAATTTCCCCGAAAACCTGATCTTTGCCATCCGCTACCACCACGACCTCTCATCAGCGCCCCAGGGAGCCCAAGCCCTTGTGGAAACGGTCTACCTTGCGAACATGTTCTGCGAATATGAAGCCGAAAATATCACCTTTGATCAATTTGATTCCCAGGTACTTGATAATTTCGGCATCAATTCCAAAAAGCAAATTGACAGCCTCCTTGCACAGTTCTCCAGGGGATTCATGCGGGAGAGTCAGCGGTAGGAGAAGGGTTTTGGCAATACTTGTAAAGAAATTATAGATTTTTAAAATATTTAAAATCCTGCGGGGGCCTTATGAAAAAAATGTGTCGGTTTCTTTTTCCTTTAATCCTTATCAGTCTTTGTGCGTTCATCTCGTGCAACAAAAAAGTCGAATCCGGGGTTTATCCGGTTATGGCCAGCACGGCGGACTATGTGCTCATGCCCGCTTCGTCCTCTTCCGAAGATACGGTCCTGGTGAACGATGCGGCCATTGCGGCGGCTTTTGCCCTGGATTACCGGCCCCTGAAGGGTGAGAGTGAGCAGGAAGCGGAAACCTTGAGCGCTGCGGCGCTGTCGGGGGGGACTTCGGGCCAGGGCCAGGGGACCGTGCTGGGGGGCGGCCTGCGGAAACTTGCGGATTATAAGACCACCTATTTTGACCCCATTACGGAACGGGAGCGGATACGGGCCATACAGGCAGCCCAGGCTGCGGCACAGACCGGCAAGCTGGAAACCGAAGACGCCAACGGGCCGCTCACGGTGATCGATTGGGGACCCCGGGGGACTTTTTCCGCGGCGGTGCAGCGGCCTTCAGTATATGTGATGTTTTCCCAGCCCATGGTTCCCCTGGCAAGCCTGGGGGAGCAGACTGCCGTGTCCCCCGTGGTGAGCATCAATCCGCCGATTAAGGGCAGCTTCCGCTGGTATGGTACGGGTTTTTTGAGCTTTGAGGGGGATGAGCCCTGCCAGAGTCAGCAGGTGTATACCATCACGGTGTCCCCCGGCGCCACGTCGATTTACGGCACACGGGTAAGCGGCGAAACGGTGTTCAGTTTTTACACCGAGACCCTCAGCCTGCAAAGCGTTAATCCCGGCGAGGATTTCAAGGCGGCTGCTAATTTCAGATTTACCGACCGGGATGTGCCTCCGGAGGCGGCGAAGCAGATCGGCCTGACCTTTAACTATCCCGTGCAGCCGGAGGACATCCGGCAGTATCTGGAAATCAGTACCGCTGCGGGGGGGCGGAAAAATTTTACCCTGACCCGGACAAATTCCAAAGCCCGGGCGCAATCCGTTCCCTCTGCGCCGAATCCCAACAAGCTCTTTGCGGAACTGAGCGATCCGGTGGAATTTAACACCCAGGTCCGCATCACGCTGAAACAGGGCGCCAAATCCGCCGGGGGGACCCGGGGGACCGAAGCGGACAGGACCTACACCTTTAGTACACCGGGCATTTTTAAGGTTGATGATTTTAACCGCATTCCCGCCTACGGCAAGTACCGGAACATGGTGCAGCTGAATTTTTCATATCCCTTAAATGAGGGTACTTTGGCGCAGGCGATTAGGACCGAGCCCGCAATGCCCCTGAGCCCCGATAACATTGATATATGGGGCAGTACGGTGCGGATATACAACCTGCCCGTGGGGTACGGCGCCAAATTCAAAATTCATGTTTCCACAGCGGTGGAAGATGTGTACGGCAGGAAATTAAGCGAGCCCTATACCTGCGACATCACGGTCCCCAATGAGCCGCCGCCGGTTGGTTCGGCATCGTTTCTTGATTACGGGCAGAGCATACTGGAAGCGCAGTTTGATCCCCGCTTTCTCTTTGAGTATAAAAATATCGCCGAAGGTTCATCCTATTCTCTGGCAAAAACCGAAAATCCCTGGGGCGCGGTGCCAAACAGTAACACTGTTGTTGATATGGTTCCCGGGAAGATCAATAACCGGTATTTTGAGGAGATTGATCTAAAGCCTTTTTTGAATCCCCAAAGAAAAGGATTTGTTTCATTCCGGGCGGATCTGAAACTTTTGTCGGACCGGAAAAACAAGAGCGGCGCTTTTGAGATCGATGACCGGAAAAACGAACTGAACATCCAGGTGACCGATCTGGGGCTGACCGTGCGCTATGGTTTTAATAAAACAACGGTACTGGTGACGAGCCTTTCTACCGGGGCACCTGTGGCTGATGCAACAGTAAAACTGTTGTCCCCGGTTCGGGTAGATAATAAGGAGACAGCGGATCTTGCGGGGCTGGAGAATTTCGGCCGGGGGATCACCGATAAGAACGGCCTTGCGGTGATTAACACCGCAGCTTCGGTACTGCGGAATAATACTGCCGGCCGTTACGGCTATGCTGCTCCCTTCGTGATGGCGGAAAAAGACGGGGACCGGGTGATTTTTTCTCCCTCATCCCACAACAACTGGGCCTTTGGGGTCAATACCACAAGCCCCCAGTATGCGGAGGAGGTCACCGCCCTTACCTTTATGTTTTCCGACCGGGGGCTTTACAAGCCCGGAGAGACCCTCACCTTTCGGGGGGTAGATCGTTCCAAAATTTTGGGGATGTACACGATCTATCAGGGGGACTATACGGTGGCCCTGGAAGAGGACCGTTACCAGGGGGAGCAGGTGACGAGCCTTTCCGGCACGGTGACCGAATCGGGGAGCTTTTACGGCTCCCTTGATGTGCCCGATGATTTAAGCCCTGGTTCCTACCGGCTGGTTTACCGCCGGACCGATGGCAGCCGCCGTACCGGTGGTGAAGATGGTTACGGCTATGAGCGGGGGGTGCTGGCGAACATCCCCATCACCATTGCTTTTTTTGAACGCCTTAAGTTCCAGGCATCCCTCTCTGCCCCCGGCGCCGCAGTGGTGAGCGGCGACGATATCAGCCTGACCCTGCGGGCCACCTACCTTTCCGGCGGCAGCCTGTCCGGGGCCGCCTGGGAGAGCGCCTGGTACCGGGAATCTTCGGCCTTTAGTCCCAGGGGCGCGGAGACCAGGGGCTTTGTGTTCGGCCCCCGCCACTCCTACGAAAGCAAGCGCTACATCGCTTCCGAAAGCGGCATGTTAAGCGGGGACGGCACGGCCTCCCTTTCCCAAAAAACCGCCGATGGGGCCGCCGCAAAGGGCATGCCCTATCTTTACTCCGTGGAGTCCCACGTTACCGACATCAGTAACCAGATGGTGGCGGCCTACCGGTCCGTGTTGGTACATCCCGCGCGGTTCTACATCGGCTTATACCGGGGCAGCGGCGGCGGTTTTGCCCGGGCGGGGCAGGAGCGTTCTTTTGATTATATCACCGTTGATACTGCGGGTGTAAAAACGGGCGACAGCAGCCTCTATCTGCAAACCGGGGGAGAAGCGGGGATCATGACCGCAGAGCTTGTCCGGGAAGAGTGGCGGCGGGTCCAGCAGCGGGGGGTGAACGGTTACATCTACGACCAGTATGTGCAGGAACAGGTTGTGGACAGCACCCAGCGGATCAGCCTCCGCAGCGGCGGCGCCATCAAGATAAAGCCTACGAAGGCGGGGTACTACACCCTGCGCCTGAGCGCCCGGGACCGGGACGGCAGGGCCGCCCTGACGGAACACAGCTTTTATGTGACCGGCTCCGGGGGCGGTTACTGGAACATGAACGACGCCAGCGAATTGCGGCTGACGCCGGATCAGGATATATACAACCCCGGGGACACCGCACAAATACTGTTACAGAGCAGCCTCCCTGCGGGGTATTACCTTATCACCGTTGAGCGGGAGGGGATCTTTACCGAGGAGGTGCGGCACTTTACCGAGAGTGTTTCTGTGATCGATGTTCCCATTGCCCGTAACTACGTGCCTGTGGTTTACGTAGCGGTTTCCTCATACTCGGTACGTTCCGGGCCGCCCACCCACGAATACGGCAGTCCCGATTTGGACAAGCCCAAGGGCTATTACGGAGTTGTAAGGCTTATGGTGAACCCCAGGGCCCGGGCCTTTTCGGTAAAGGTTGAGAGCGACAAGAAAACCTACCGCCCCGGCGATCAGGTGACCATGACCCTTACCGCCGAACAGGACGGGAAGCCCCTGTCCAATGCGGAACTTACTTTGATGGCGGTGGATCGGGGGGTGCTGGACCTTATCAACTACCACGTACCGGATCCCATCAGTTATTACTACGATCCCTCCCGCTTCCCCCTTGCGGTGGAGGGCGGCGACAGCCGGGCCTGGCTTATGGACCCGGTGACCTACAGCGTCAAAAACCTTGCCGGGGGCGACGGCGAAGGGGAGAGCAAGCTTGAGGATCGTAAGGACTTTAATCCCACGGCGGTTTTCGAGCCCTATCTTCTGACCGATGCAAACGGCAAGGTAACCTGTACCTTCAAGCTCCCCGACACCCTGACCACCTACCGGGTGACGGTCTTTGGTGTCCGGGGTGATATCTTTGCCCTTAAGGAAAGCGAGATCGCTTCCCAGAACAAGATCAATGTCCGTGAAGTTTTGCCCCGACGCCTGCGTGAACGGGATACCGCAGAAGCGGGGGTACTGATCACCAATCTGGATTCGGTGTCCCATAAAATGACGGTGAAGATCGACCTGGGGGAACCCCGGCAGAACAGTACTGCTACGGGCAAGGTTAAACAAACCGGCATTGCCTTTGTGGACGGAACCGCGGAACGGCAGATCACGGTCAAGAGCGGTGAAAACGCCGTGGTCTATTTTGATATTGCCGCGGTAAAGGAAGGTTCCATTGGCGTCAACTTTACTGTCAATTCTGATATTCTCAACGAGCGGCTGGTTCAGGAACTGTTGATCGAGCATCCATACATACGGGAAACGGTGACCACCACCGGGCAGGTAGGCCGTGACGACAGTTCCGGGACCGAGGGGGTGGTGATCCCCTCATTTGCGGATAACGGGGTGGGGAACCTTTCGGTGACCCTGGACGCCACCCGTTTAAGCCTGCTGGAATCGGCGGTGCAGTACCTCTTTCACTATCCCTACGGCTGTATGGAACAACGCAGCGCAGCGATACTGCCCCTGGTGGTATTCGGCGAATATTTGGACGACTTTAATTTGAGAAACGATGTTGCTAATCCGGTTCAGGTGGTAGAGGACGAGTTAAAATCCTGGGCCAAGGTGCAGCTGCCCAATGGGGGCTTCCCCTACTGGCCTTCAGGACTCAAGGCAGATTTTTATGTGAGCCTTAGGGTTGCCCACATCATCGCCATTGCCAAAACGAAGGGGATGAACGTTCCCGCTTCGTTTAGACTCGACCAGCTTCGCTCATATCTTAACGGTACGTATCAGGATATGCAAAAGTGGCGCGCCGGTTCGCAGGATTACTATTACCAGTCCTACCTGCAATCCTACATGCTTTATGTCTTTGCCCTGTTGGGCGAGAGCGTGGACACTTCCCGTTTAAGGGAAATTTTGAGCCGTGACAACGTTGACCCCTCGGTATTGGCCTTTACGGGAATGACCTACCAAATTACCGGGCGTACCGCCGAAGCGGCAAGCGCCGCACAGCGCCTGCGTAACCTGCTGCGGCCTACCGCGCGGGGCGTGGATATTACGGACCCCATGGTGAAATCCCGTTACAGTTACTACGGCGGCATGGTGGAACAGCTTGCCCTGACCCTGGAATTTTTTGCACAGCAATACCCCGGCGACCAAATCAACACCCGGCTGCTTTTCTCCCTGCTGGAAAACAAAGGGGCCGGCGGTTTCTGGGACAGCACCGCAGTAACCGTGCGGGTCCTTTCCGCAGTGGACGCCCTGATCCGTGCGGAAAACCTTGCGGACACCGATGTGACCGGAACGGTTACCATTGCGGGGAAGGATCTTCTGAGCGCCGCCTTCAAGGGCCTGGCCGCAAAGTCCCAGACCAAAGTTTTTGACTTTAAGGACGCCCCCATTTCCGGCCTGGGCCGGGACAGCATGCTGCCCTTGGCGATCAAGCGCCAGGGTACCGGGAGCCTCTACTATACCGCCTCCCTGACCTACGCCATTCCGGCGGAACTTCAGTCCTTCCGGGATGAAGGTCTGGGGGTATTTTTGAGTATATACGATGTAGATACCGACGAGGAGGTGTCAGGCGCCGCGCTGATGAGCGGAAAAACCTACCGTGTCCGGGTGCGGGTATCCAGTACCCGTGACCGGACCTACCTGGCTCTGCGGGTACCCATCCCTTCGGGGGCGGAAATTTTGGACGCCGCTTTTGTCACCACCGCAGCCTACACCGACAGCAATGAGCGGGATCGGGAAGCGCAGGCTGGATCGGACGGCGCTTCGGGCATCGGGAACAACCGTTCCTGGATCAGCCACCAGGCTATCCTGGATAACGAGATACAGTATTTCTGGGACAGCTTTAACAAGGGTGAAAACACCGTGAGCTTCCTCTTCCGGGCAGTCCGGCACGGGGTCTACCCCACGCCGCCGGTGCAGGCCGAATGTATGTACGAGAGCGAAATCTTCGGCAGAAGTACGGGGCTGATTTACACCATTGAGTAAATTGCGGTCCGGCGGCAGGGCAGGTTTTCACTTGACCGGTGGGAAGGGAAAAAAGTTCTTCCGCTTTGCCGGCGCCGCCGCAGTAATACTGTGTTTGGTCTGGCTGGGCCTGCGTTTTTCCCCCTACCCTGAGCTGGCCCGATTCCGGGCCCGGCCCTGCAGCGTCCCTTATTATGACCGTAACGGCGTCCTGGTACAGATACCCCCGGTTGCGGACGGGGATGGCCTGCGCCGGGAGTACCGCAGTCTGGAAGAAATCCCCGCAGCATTGCAGGCGGTGTTTATCTGCGCCGAGGACCGTCGTTTTTACCGGCACCCCGGGATAGACCTTGTTGCCATAGCCCGGGCTGCTTTCCAGAACGCCGCCGGCGGTCGCCGGGTAAGCGGGGCATCCACCATCACCATGCAGCTTGCCCGGCTGGTTGCGGCGCAGCAAGCAGCAAACAGCGGGTCACCGGCCGGCGGTCGGGGCAGCGCTTTGGGCCGCAAGATCGGCGAAGCCCTCAACGCCCTGCGGCTGGAAGCCCGGCTCAGCAAAAACGAAATCCTCGAACTCTACCTCAATTCTCTGCCCTTTGGTTTTCAGACCGAAGGCGCGGCTTCCGCAGCCAGGACCTTTTTTGCCGCCGATCTGTCCATGCTTTCCCCGGCACAGATTTTCTGCCTTGCGGTGATCCCCCGGCGGCCCGGTTTGTACAATCCCCTGGACAATCCCTCAGCCTGTATCGCCGCCGCGGCGGAACTGCAAATCAGATTCCGGAACAACAAAAAGCTTGCCGCCGCCTGGCCCCTCCTCGCCGCCGTCACCGAAGCGGACTGGCAGTTTGCCTCCTCCTCCGCCCGGCGTTTCAATTACCCCTTTGAGCTGCCCCATTTTGTGCGCTACGTGGGCGCAAAAACGATGCTTGTGGACGCAAAAAAGGCGTCAGGCGCCATTGTGCAGCTTTCGGTGGACCTCACGTTGCAACATTACATTGAAGGTCTTATCGCCGGCAATGTGGAACGCTACTATTCATCCCGGCTGACCAATGGGGCGGCCATCGTTATCAATAATGCCACCGGGGAGATACTCGCCTGGGTGGGCAGCGCCGATTACAATAACACCGAAGCGGCGGGGCAGATCGACGGGGTCCTGGCCCTGAACCAGCCGGGGAGCAGCATGAAGCCCTTCCTCTACGCCATGGCCCTGGAAAACGGTTTTAAACCTACCGATGTGTTGGCGGACATTCCCATGAATTTTGGGGAGACCGAGCTGTACATCCCACAGAATTTTAACAACCGCTTTAACGGCCCCATGCTGTTCCGCTCCGCCCTGGCGTCGAGCCTTAACATTCCCGCAGTGTACCTGCTCTACCGGCTGGGGGTGCAGAACTACACCGGCCGCCTCTTTTCCCTGGGCTTCGATTCCCTGGAACAATCCGCCGAGACCGCCGGCCTGGGGCTTGCCCTGGGAAACGCACCGGTGAGCCTTGCGGAACTGGCCCGGGCCTTCAGTGTGTTCCCCCGGGACGGTGTGCTGATCCCCTTGAGCTGGGAGAAAAAAGGGGGATACGGGGAACCAAAAATGGGGATGGAGGAAGAAAAAAGCGCCCGGGAACCGGGGGTTCGGATTTTTCAAAGTGACACCGCCCGGATCATCTGCTCCTTCCTTTCGGACCAGGGGGCCCGGGCGCTGGCTTTTGGGTCGGCCCGGAATTTCCAGGCCCCCTTTCCGGCGATCTTCAAGACCGGCACCGCCAACCAGTACCAGAGCATCGTAGCCCTGGGGGCGACTCCGCTGTACACCGTTGTGGTGTGGATGGGCAACTTTACCGGCGAGACCGTGATCGGCAAGACCGGCAGTTCCATCCCCGCCGCCATCGTCCGGGACACCCTGATCTTCCTGCAGGGCCGTAGCGGGCAGGGCGCCGGAACCCAGGGCGGTCCCGGCTTTTCCCGGCCCGAAGCCTGGGCCTTGCAACGGGTCTGCGCCCTTTCCGGCATGGCCCCTACAGCGGCCTGTTTTTCCGTGATCGGTGAGTATGTTCCTGTTGCCGGTGCGGACGGCCTTGAACCCTGTACCTGGCACCGCGCCGCAGGAGCATCCGGTGAAGCGAGCCCCGGAAACGGGCCTTCCGCCGTGGTGTACCCCGCCGAGTACCAGTCCTGGTTCGCAGGCTCCCTGCGGCAGGGTGAGGTGGATTACAGTTCCCGGCCCCTGGAAATCATCAGCCCCCGGGAGGGCTTTGTGTTTTTACGGAGCCCCGGCATCGGCAGGGACGAGATCCCCGTGGAGGTGATCGGCGGAGCGGAAGACCGGCTGACCGTAAACTACGACGGCGAAATCTTTGCGGTAAACCGTCCCTTCGTGTTTTACCTGACCCCAAGGCCGGGCGCTCACACCCTGCGGGTGCAGAACGGGGATGAGGAAGCGGAAGTCATGTTTGCCGTGGAAGGCTAAGCGGGAAGCGGCAGGCGGATAAAAGACAGCAATAGTCGGAGCACTGCGGACCGTTTAAACGGCGCCCTGCTGCGTACGGATGCTTTTAATGGCGGCGGAGAGGATGCTTCGCATTTCTTCGCAGGATTCCATGTTGTTATTAAATTCGTATTCGGTGATGATTTCCGATTCATACATCACTTCGAGCCAGTACCGTGATTCGCCGCAGCCCTGCAGGGCGGTGTAAAACTTTGACAGATACTCGTTTTTGTTGGCGGCAAAGTCGGCCCGTGAGAGGCTCGCCCCGATACTGGCAGCGGCTTTTAAGTACTGTTCCGACAGCACGGTCTCCTTTTTGTTTGCCGAAAGATGCTTGTAGAGCTGAGCCGCTTTCACCGAAAACTGATTTGACTTTTGTTTGATAGTTTTGTTCATTCTACGATTAGGATACAGAAAATGGAATGATTTATGCAAGACGGCGCGGATTGTCAAGTGTGGAGGATGTCGGCAAAAGTGCCTAATGCTGAAATTATTGACTATAGGGTATATAAGTCGTATAGTCTAAATATGGAATTGAAATGAAAAAGCTATTTACCGTAATACTGTTACTATTAACGCAGATATCATTTCAAACTCTGACCCTCTATGCCGAAGATTACCAGTGGGATTTGATCAACGCATTGGTAAAAAACGACTTCCAAACAACTGAACGGATAATAAGCGCAAACGCGGGAGGGATGTCCGTTTATGAAAAAATAGCGGTGGTTAATTTTGTTATGAATTATACCGGAGGAGAAAATACCCTGCCGGTACTTGAATTGCTGTTAAAGCATAATATACATCCCGGCGCCGTTGATCTGTATCATGCAATAAATCGGTCACATAGGGATAATGTGATACAGTTTATCCTGAATGATGGGGTGGTTCCCAACGGGGAGATTCTGCTTACGGCGGCTGAAAAAGGGCGTTTTAATTTTGTCAAACAGTTTGTTGAAATGGGCGCGGATGTTAATTACCGGTATCCTTCCGGCAAGGATTATGCGGATGGCATGACCTCCCTGCTTCATGCGGTAAACTGGGGGGATTTTGAAACAGTAAAACTGCTGGTAGATCATGGGGCAAATATTAACGTCCGCACGAACAAGGGCAGCACCCCGGCATCAATTGCTCATGAAAACAATCAAACCCTTATTTACGATTACCTTAAAGAGCATGGGGCTCTTGATCCTGAAATAAGCCAAACCCTTCGGGATTCTACTCCGCCTGAAAACAAGGGGCCGGGTATCGCAAGCCTGTTGAACAATGAACTATATGTATTAAGCAATGGAACCTACCGCTGGACCGGCAGCAGCACCGAACTTAAACTCTCCGGGACCGCCAGGGCAGGCAGTGTAAGCTATGTTAACAGGCAGGGAAAAGCGGGCAATGGAATGTTCCAGACAGAGGGGAACACCATAACGATTGTGATGGAAGGGCTTACTTTTAAATACCGGATTGATTCAAACACATCCTTTTCCGGCAATGGGGAAACCTGGGTACGGGTTGGTAATTGATAGGCGG
>BNVE01000037.1 GCA_025997875.1 Spirochaetia bacterium | reverse complement strand
TTCCCGGTTTCCCGTAGGTTTTTGAGAAACCGCGGATGATGAGTATTTCCTGTGCCATATCTATACTCCCATGATAGTACCAATCGCCCCCGGGGGGAAGGGGCTGCAGATACCGCAGCAGGGTACTGTCTACCGGGGTTTTAAGAACAAAAATGATGATTTTTTCTCAATTATGGGAATTATGGACCATCATTTTCTACAAAAAGTTCATTTTTCATTCCTAATTTCCGATTCGGCCTTGCATAATTTTATCCCGAAGGATATGATGCATCGATTAGGAAATTTTGAAATGAGGGGGAGACCATGAAAAAACAAAGCCCGGCTGCCCGGCCGGTTCGGCAAACAAAACCTGTCCGACAAGCGCGGCTTGTCTTGGAGGATGGTTCGGAATTTGCGGGCTGGTCCTTTGGAAAGCCAAAGTCACAGGCGGGGGAAGTGGTCTTTACCACCGGCATGAGCGGTTACCCCCAGTCCCTGACGGACCCCAGCTTCCGCGGGCAGATATTGGTTTCAACCTACCCCATGGTGGGGAACTACGGAGCGCCGGTAAAGCCGAAAACAGGGGAGCCCTTCATGGACGAACAGGGTATCCCCGTCCATTTTGAATCGCCCTTGGTCCAGGTTTCGGGCTTTGTGGTTTCAGAGGCCTGCGAAGAGCCGAGCCACTTTTCTTCGGGGATCAGTCTTTCCGCCTGGCTTGAAAAAAACAACGTCCCCGGAATTTACGGTATCGATACCCGAGCGCTCACGGAACGGCTGCGGGAACGCGGGGTGATGCAGGGGAAAATTTTGGTTGAAGGAAGCCGGGACGTGACCATGGATTCCGGGATCATCCCCAATCCGGTGGAGGATGTTTCACACGGCGAAGTTCAAAGCTACCTGCCTGCGGAAGCCGGGGCCGGTACTAAAAAAAACAGTAAAACTACGCTTCCCAAAATAGTTCTGGTGGACTGCGGGGCCAAGGCCAACATTATCCGCTGTCTCCTTGCCCGCAAGGTTGAGGTGATCCGGGTTCCCTGGAACCACGATCTTGCCGACATGGACTACGACGGCCTCTTCCTCTCCAACGGCCCTGGGGACCCCAAGGCCTGCGGCAGAACCATCGCCATGGTGCGCAGGGCCTTTGATAGGGATAAGCCCATCTTCGGCATCTGCCTGGGCAACCAGATCATGGCCCTGGCCGCCGGAGCCGACACCTACAAACTCCCCTACGGCCACCGGGGGCAGAACCAGCCCTGCATCGAAACGGGGACCAAACGCTGTTACATCACCAGCCAGAACCACGGCTATGCGGTGCGGGGGGAGACCCTCCCCAAGTTGTGGGAGCCCTGGTTCCTCAACGCCAACGACGGTACGGTCGAGGGCATCCGCTCCACTCGGCATCCCTTCTCCGCAGTACAGTTCCACCCCGAAGGCTGCCCGGGGCCCCGGGACACGGAATTTTTAATTGACAGGTTTTTGGATCAGGTGAAAGAAGCGAAGAAAGGAATTTGATATGGCAAAGACAGTAACAGTGAAAAAAGTTTTGATCCTCGGTTCCGGCGGCCTCAAGATCGGGCAGGCCGGGGAATTCGATTACTCCGGTTCGCAGGCCCTCAAGGCGCTGCGGGAAGAGGGTATCAAGACGGTGTTGATCAATCCCAATATCGCTACGATACAAACCAGTGAAGGCATGGCGGACGCCACTTACTTTTTGCCGGTGACGCCGGAATGTGTCAAGCAGGTAATAGAAAAGGAAAAGCCCGACGGCCTCCTCCTCTCCTTCGGGGGGCAGACTGCGCTTAACTGCGGTGTCGCATTGGATCGGGACGGCACGCTGTACAAAAACGGCGTCCGGGTTTTGGGGACCCCGGTAAAGGCTATTGAGGATACGGAGGATCGGGAGCTTTTTGTAAACCGTTTAAACGAGATCGGCGCAAAATCGCCGCGCAGTATTGCTGTTACCGATACTGATACTGCGGTAAAGGCCGCAGAGGAAATCGGTTACCCTGTGATGGCCCGGGTGGCCTATGCCCTGGGCGGCGCGGGATCGGGGATATGCCGTAACGAAGGTGATATCCGCCGCCGCTGTGACCGGGCCTTTTCGAAAACCAATGAAATTGGATCCGCGCCCCAGGTACTGGTGGAAGAATGGCTTGGGGGCTGGAAGGAAATTGAATACGAAGTGGTGCGGGACGCCTTTGACAACTGCATCACTGTTTGTAACATGGAAAACTTTGACCCATTGGGGATTCACACCGGTGAGAGTATCGTTGTCGCCCCTTCGCAGACCCTTACCGATTCTGAATACCACAAACTCCGCCGTATCGCCATTGAGGTAATCCGCCATCTGGGGATCGTGGGGGAATGTAATATTCAGTACGCCCTGGACCCCGCCTCCGAGGATTACCGTATCATTGAAGTAAACGCCCGGCTCTCCCGCAGTTCCGCCCTTGCGTCAAAGGCCACCGGGTACCCATTAGCCTTTGTGGCGGCAAAACTCGCCCTGGGTTATTCACTGGTTGACATCGAAAACCGCATCACCCGGGTGACCAAATCCTGTTTCGAGCCTGCGCTGGATTACTGCGTGGTTAAGGTCCCCCGCTGGGACCTGGCGAAATTCAAGAACGTTGATGTCCGACTGGGATCGGAAATGAAGTCCGTAGGGGAAGTAATGTCCATCGGACGCAACTTTGAAGAGGCTTTACAAAAGGCATTGCGGATGACCGGCATCGGCGCGTCGGGGCTTTCCGCCGACGACAGCCTCTGCGGGAGCGGCGCCGCCAATATAAAAGAGGCGCTCCAAAAGCCTACGGACCGGCGGGTCTTCATCATCTACCGCGCGCTTATGGAGGGTTGGACGGTTGAGCGGATTCACCGGCTTACCAGGATCGACCGCTGGTTTTTGTACAAGATCGCCAACGCGCTGGAAACAGAACAATCCCTGCGCTCCGTTAAAAAAATTGACCGGGATCTGCTGGCCCGGGCAAAAAAGTTTGGTTTCTCCGATGCGCAGATTGGATCATTTGTGAAACTTACTGAAATGGAAGTCCGTTCTTTACGTGAAGAATACCGCATCCGCCCCGCGGTAAAACAGATCGATACTTTGGCGGCGGAGTACCCCGCAAAAACAAACTACCTCTACATGACCTACGGCGCGGCGGGAAGCGGCAGCGCCGGGGCGGCCATTGCGGACGATGTGGCCCCCTCGGGCCGGGGCGTGATGGTCCTGGGTTCCGGGGCCTACCGGATCGGGAGCAGCGTGGAATTCGACTGGTGCTGTGTCAACGCAGTGGAAACCGCCCGCAGGCTGGGCCGTTATTCCATCATGGTAAACTGCAACCCCGAAACGGTCTCCACCGATTACGACATGTGCGACCGGCTCTACTTTGAGGAGCTTACCCTGGAACGGATTCTGGACATCTACGAGCGGGAACGCCCCGACGGGATCATCCTTTCCATGGGGGGGCAGATCCCCAACAACCTTGCTACCAAACTTTACACCGCCGGGGCCCTTATCTACGGTACGAGCCCTCAGTCCATCGACATGGCGGAGGACCGGAACAAATTCTCCGCACTTCTGGACAAGCTGGAAATTGAACAGCCCGAGTGGAAGGAGCTGACGGACCTTGATTCCGCCAATGCCTTTGCCGCAGAAGTGGGCTACCCGGTACTGATCCGGCCCAGCTATGTCCTCTCCGGCGCGGCGATGAACGTAGCCTGGGACGATGCGAGCCTTAAAAAATTCTTAAGCCTTGCGGCGGATGTTTCCGCGGAACACCCGGTGGTGATCTCCAAGTTTGTGGAAAATTCAAAGGAGATAGAAATTGACGCGGTGGCAAAACGGGGGGAGATTGTCTACCACGCCATCACCGAGCATATTGAAAACGCCGGGGTCCACTCCGGGGACGCCACAGTAGTACTGCCGGCGCAGCGGCTCTATATCGAAACCATACGCAAGATCCGCAGAATCAGTGAGGAGATCGCCCGGGCCCTGGACATCACCGGCCCCTTCAACATCCAGTTCCTGGCCCAGCGGAACCGGGTGCGGGTTATCGAATGTAATTTACGGGCAAGCCGGAGCTTTCCCTTTTGTTCAAAGATCAGCCGGGTAAACATGATCGAAATGGCGGTAAAGGCCATGCTGGACGAACAGGTGGAAACACCTCCGGTGTCGGCGCTGGACCTCAGGTGGGTCGGGGTCAAGGCGGCGCAGTTCAGCTTTTCCCGGCTCCACGGGGCGGACCCGGTGACCGGTGTGGAAATGGCCTCCACCGGGGAAGTGGGCTGCATCGGCACGGACCTCTCCGACGCCTTCCTCAAGAGCCTCCTCTCGGTGGGCTACCGGATTCCCAAAAAACGTATCCTCCTTTCCACCGGCCCCATCGAAGACAAGCTGGACTTCCTGGACTCCGCCCGGAAGCTCGTGGAAATGGGTTATGAACTCTACGCATCCCGGGGCTCGGCAAAATTCTTTAACGCCAACGGCATATCCGCAACCGCCCTCAACTGGCCCCTGGAATCTAGGGAACCCAACATCGCAGGCTTTATCAAACGCCGGGAAATCGATATGATCATCAACATTCCCAAAAACAACCGGGAGACGGAGTTGAAGAACGACTACATCATCCGCCGCATGGCGGTGGACTTCGACATCCCCCTCTTTACCAACATCAAGGTTGCCCGGGAATTCATCGACGCACTGGCCTACAATAAAGAAAGGGGCGGCGGCGCGGCAGCCCTGGAAATAAAAGCCTGGGAAGAGTACCGTTAATTTTTAGAAAAACTGTTTTTTGGAAGCCAGTGAATGCACAAGAGCTGTTTTTCAGACAGGGGCTTGAGATAAAAGCTCAGGAAGAGTATATTGAACCAAGAGAGGTAAATCATGAGTCAGAATTATCCAGAAGTAAAGTTAGGTATTATTGCGGTCTCCCGGGACTGCTTTGTGCTTTCCCTTTCCGAAAATCGCCGGAAAGCCCTTGCGGCCGCATGCGTTAAAAAAAGCATCCCGGTTTTTGAAGCCAAAACCACCGTGGAAAATGAAAAAGACGCGCTCAAGGCGGTGGAAGAAGTAAAAAACGCGGGCTGCAATGCCCTGCTTGTGTTTCTGGGAAATTTTGGCCCCGAAACCCCGGAAACCCTGATTGCCCGTTATTTCCCCGGTCCCGTTATGTATGCCGCCGCTGCGGAAGATACTGGTAAAGACCTGATTAACGGCCGGGGAGACGCTTACTGCGGTATGCTCAACTGTTCCTATAACCTGGGCTTGCGGAAACTTAAGGCGGTGATCCCCGCATACCCCATAGGGACTGCCGAAGATATAGCGGACATGGCGGCGGATTTTATTCCGGTGGCCAGGGCTATCCTGGGGATTTCGCAGCTCAAGGTCATCACCTTTGGCCCGCGCCCCCAGGATTTCTTTGCCTGTAATGCGCCGATAAAAGGTTTATACGATATCGGTGTTGAAATAGAAGAAAATTCCGAATTGGATCTTCTGGTTTCCTACAAGGCCCATAAGGATGATAAACGCATCAATGAAGTTGTAAAATCCATGGCCGATGAACTGGGCGCCGGTAATCAATACCCCGACCTCTTGCCCCGGCTGGCCCAGTATGAACTAACCCTGTTGGATTGGGCGGATCAGCATAAGGGCGCCCGGAATTACGTATCCTTCGCAAATAAATGCTGGCCCGCCTTCCCCAGCGAATTCGGATTTGAACCCTGCTATGTCAATTCCCGTTTAGCTTCCCGAGGTATACCGGCAGCCTGCGAAGTTGATATCTACGGTTCCTTAAGTGAATACATCGGCGCCTGCATATCCGGAGACGCAGTAACCCTGCTGGATATTAATAACTCTGTTCCTCAGGATCTTTTTGATTCCGATATCAAAGGAAAGCATCCCTATTCCATCAGTGATGTATTCATGGGCTTCCATTGCGGAAATACGCCGTTCTGCAAACTCAAGCAGGAAAAAAACACCGCTATTAAATTCCAGTTGATTCAAAACCGGCTTCTTGAAAACGGCGGGACCCCTGACTTTACCCGGGGAACCCTGGAAGGGGACATTGCCGGCGGTGATATCACCTTTTATAGAATCCATGCGAATCCGGATTCTTCCCTGCAAGCCTATATTGCCCAAGGCGAGGTACTTCCGGTTGCAACCCATTCCTTCGGCGGTATCGGCATTTTTGCAATACCCGAGATGGGCCGGTTTTACCGGCATGTGCTGGTAGGGAAGCATTACCCCCACCACGGCGCGGTGGCATTCGGAAAATTCGGCAAGGCCCTTCATACGGTATTTGATTATCTTGGGGTGCAGGATATTGCCTTTAATCAGCCCAGGGGGATGCTCTACCCGAGGGAGAATCCCTTCGTATAAATAAACGCAGGGGAGCTGTTTTTTAGGCAGAGGGGTTTATTCTCCGGGCATAGTCCGCAAGGGCTTCCCTAGTTGTCACCCAGTTCCTGTTGATTTTAATGGCGCTCAAACGCCCGGTACGCGCCAGATAGGACAGGTATTCTATTCCGTAATCGCAGAGCTTTGACGCTTCATTCAGGCTGATATATCCATATTTATCTTCCGCATCATTGGCGGAACTATATTCAGCATGGCTTTTTAAGGCGTTTAAATAAATCAACAGGGAGCGCTCAATCGAACGGCCAATAAAATCAAAGTAATTATCATACCGTTCCCTGTCCGCTTCTTTAAGAACCCGGTAGTATTTCTTCCTGTCCATGTTTAATATCACCGCCGGCGGATAACCCTGTTTCAAAAGTATTAAATTCATAATCAGTCGTGCGGTCCGCCCGTTACCGTCAATAAAGGGATGGATATGGACCAGCTTATAATGCGCCCATGCGGCAAGTTCTGCGGCCGGTATTTTTCCCTTGTTCTGATAGTACCATTCCATGAACTCCCCCATAAGCCCCGGTACTTTTGCCGAGGATGGGGGGAGATGTACCGCTCCCAAAATCATAACATTCGTTTTTCGGTATGTACCCGCCTCTAAGTTATCAATATTTTTTAAGATAAGCCGGTGAATTTCAAGGATGACCTTTTCATCCGGATCCTTTTTCTTTTTGAGAAAGTCATACAAATATTGGATGCCTTCTTTATGATTTATCGCCTCAAAGTGCTCTTTTAAAGTCTTGTTCCCGATGGTCAGCCCGCGGTTAATGACCAGTTCCGTTTCCCGCAGGCTTAGGGTGTTTCCTTCTATGGCGTTTGAGTTATAGGTCCATTCGATTATAAACTGCTCATTCAATTTCCGGACAATTTCAGGGGGAAAGGGGCGGCATTTGTCCAATTCACGCTTCTTGCCTTCAATGCTTTTGAGGAGGATTGGGTTGATATAAGAAACATCGGATTCCATGAATTTTAGTATATCCGATGTTAGTTTTTGAGACAAGGGAACCTTTAACTTTTTTCAATAATTATTGCAATATCTTCCTTTATTTTTTTCCAGATATTGCCGGCATTTGTAATTAAGGGTTTCATCCTGTTCCAATATAAAAAGAATGTAATACCAATGCAACCGCTGAAGATTCAATAAAATCGGGATCACGTAAATTACATAATTTTATTAAAGGACTTGCAGCGGAAAATAATTTATCTATTCTGTTATTAATATCATCATCGACAGGATTTTTCAACGGCATTGATAAGCCCTTAAATCCGAATCATCTTGACAAAACATAACAGATTCCGTTATGTTTTGTATATGCAGCCCTTCCGTCTATTGCAAAAAACCCTGGAACAGGCCCCTGCCGGGCGGTACCTCTTTACCGCCGGCGATTTTTCTCCCCTCTTTCCGGATCTTTCTGTGGCCGCCCTGCGGATGCTCCTGTCCCGGGCGGTGGAACAGGAATTGCTCCTGCGGATCTGTAAGGGGGTCTATATCTATTCCAAAGCCGATTACCAAAAGGGCTTGGTGTTGTACCATACCGCTTCCCGGCTGCGGGAAGGGAGCCTTTCTTACCTTAGCCTGGAAAGCGTCCTCTCCGAAGCGGGGCTTATTTCCCGGATTCCCCCGGGGTGGATCACATTGATGACCCGGGGCCGGTCGGGAAAGATAAACTGTGGTCCCTGGGGAATCATTGAATTTATCCATACCCAAAGGAAGAGCGAAACCCTGGCGGAAGAACTTACCTTTGATGATCGCTATGGGCTCCGGCGGGCCTCTGTTAAACTGGCGCTGCGGGACATGCGGCTTGCACGGCGGCCTATGGATTTGATTAACATGAACATGATGGAAAAACCATGAGTGCCTCCCCCGCCGTCAACAAATACAACCTTACCGAAGGGGGCATTCTGCGCAAGCTCCTCCTGGTGGCCTTGCCCATCATGGGGACCCAGTTCATACAGATGGCCTATAACCTGACGGACATGTTCTGGCTGGGCAGGGTGGGGAGCGATGCGGTGGCGGCGTCGGGGGCGGCGGGGATGTATTTGTGGCTGTCCTTTGGTTTTCTGCTGATCGGCAGGATGGGGGCGGAGATCGGGGTGTCCCAGTCCCTGGGGCGGAGGGACAAAAGGGCGGCGCTGATCTTCTCGCAGAACGCCATGCTGATCGCGATTGTTCTGGGCCTGCTCTTTGGACTGTGCCTGCTCATCTTCAACCGGGAGCTTGCCCATTTTTTTAAGTTCCGGGAGCTCAAGGTTACTGAAGATACGGCGGCCTATCTTTCGATTGTGGCCTGGGCTATTCCCGCAACCTTTATCTCGGCGGTGATCACCGGGTCCTTTAACGCGTCCGGCAATTCGCACACACCCTTTGTGTTAAACGGCATCGGCCTTGGGGCCAACGTGATCCTGGACCCGGTGTTCATCCTGGTCCTGCACATGGAGGTGCGGGGGGCCGCCATTGCAACGGTGATCTCCCAGCTGATTGTATGCGCCGGTCTGCTTCTGGCGATTACCCGGTTTAAGAGCAGGCCCTTTGAACGGTACCCAATAAAAATCCGGATCGAAAAAGAAAAAATAATACTGATTCTGAAATGGACGGTGCCCATCGCCCTTGAAAGTTTGTTTTTCTGTTTTCTTTCCATGATCACCTCCCGGATCGAAGCGTCCTTCGGCGCACATGCGATAGCCGCCAGCAAGGTGGGTTCCCAGATAGAATCACTGTCCTGGCTCATCGGGGGCGGCTTCGGGTCCGCCCTGATCGCCTTTATCGGCCAGAACTACGGGGCGGGAAAATGGGAGCGGATACGCCGGGGGGTGCGGATATCCGCAATGGCCATGGCCGTGTGGGGAATTTTCGTAACATTACTGTTATGGTTTGCCGGGGGTTTCCTTTTTTCACTCTTCCTGCCCGATCCTGAACTGGCGCGGCTGGGGGCCAGATACCTGCGTATCCTCGCATTCTGCCAGCTGGCCATGAACCTTGAAGCGGTAACGGCCGGGGCCTTTAAGGGGACAGGCCGAACCCTTATACCATCGGCTGTAAGCATCACTGCAAACCTGCTGCGGCCGGTTCTCGCCTTTGTCCTCTCCCGGACATCCCTGGGCCTCAACGGCGTCTGGATAGGGATCACCATAACCGCCAATATCCGGAGCATTTGGATATGTTTTTGGTACATTTTCAGAAAGAAAGACCGGGAACAAAACGCCGCTCCTCCGCAAGCACGGAGGCGGGATGGTATGGTTAATCCTTTGTGATTTTGAATTTTTCCCGGTATTCCGGAATCCCGATCATCGGGGGGCGTTCCACTCCGGGAATTTCCGTTTCCTTTATTTTGGGAACTGCGTGAGGGGTATTGACTACGGCGCCCTTCGGGGGTTCCTGAACCAGGGAAATATACCGGTCACCCAATTCACGCAGTAAATGTAAGTTTCCCGATTTTTCAACCCGGCTAAAAAAAGTATTCAGGATGCCGAAGGCCATCTTCCCCAAAGAGGATGTGCTCTGGTTCCGGTGTATCCTGATGTCAAGATCAACCTGGGCCAGCGCGCCTGAGCCTGACAGGTTAATGATGTCGATCAGGTGCCCCAGTTCCACACCGTAACCTACGGAGAACGAAAGCTGCTCAAGCAGGGCCCGCCTGCCCGCATATTCACCGGAAAGGGGCTGAATCAGCTGGGCCAGTTCGGGATAAAAAAGCGAGAAGAGGGGCCGCACCAGTATTTCTGTAACCCTGCCGCCTCCGGTGGAGGCAATTCCTGCGGGGTTTCCCGTCACGGAGGAACGGATGGGCCGCTCGTAAAAGGCCTTTACGTAGGAGATGCCGTCATCTTCCAAAAGGGGGCCCAGAAGTCCGTACACAAATTTCGGCGCAAAGTTGGAGATGTCCGCATCCACCCAAACGATGATGTCCCCTTCCAGGGCGTAGAGGCTCTTCCAGAGGTTCTCCCCTTTGCCCCGGTAGGTTCCGTATTTGGGGAGTATCTTTTTTGACGCGATCACCCGGGCCCCAAAGTGCTCCGCGATTTTGCGGGTATTGTCCTTTGAGGAAGAATCGATCACCGCAATCTCGTCCAGCAAATGGAACCGTTCCATCAGTTCGGTACGGATAAGGAGTATCTCCTTGCCTATGGTAAGTTCTTCGTTCAGGGTGGGAAAGGCCAGGGAAATCTTAAGCCCCTTTTGTTCTTTCAGGGAAACCAGGCGGCCGATATCTTCAAAACGGGAATGGTGCCAGGTCCGGTCCAGCAGGGTAGCTTTTGTACTCATGGCATTGCTCCCAGGCCTGCGATAAGCCCTTCCAAAAGCAGCCTGCCTTTTTCCACAGAGCCGATGTTGATACAGTCCTGATCCGCCCCCTGGGTTCCTTCGGCAAGCCCCAATGAAAGTGAGGGGATGCCCTCCGCAGAAAAGAGCGACGCGGGATCGGGCCCTTCCTCCTCCCGGATTTTTATCCTGCGTTTTTTCATTTCCGCTTTGAGTATTTCAAGGAGCGAATCGCAGTGTTTCTGTTCACCGGGGGGAATAAAGGAGAGGAGTTCCACAGTAATACTGACGCCAAAGGCTTCGCCGTTTTTTTTCGCCGTGGCCTTTACGGCGTTCATGGCCATGTCGAGGAGACCCCGGTCGGGAGACTCAAGATCACACTCAAGGAAACCTTCATCGGGGCTGCGTCCGTTCACAGCGGCGGCCTCAATACGGCGGAGGTAAAACCGCACCCTCCCCTCCCCGTTCCATCTGACACCCTGAAGATCCCGGGCAGTATTGACCAGGGCTTCCGCTACCGCCGCCCCATTGCCCTTTGCCCCCGGGCCGCTCCCCGCAGAATCCTTATCCCCGCCAACCTGGATGCGCATCCGGCAAAAACCCCGGAAATGGATCACCCGGCCCAGGGAAAGACCCCGGACCCCGATAGCGGCAAAGGGCCGGTGTTGGGGATTGCCGGTGAGCAGGCGGAACTGGTTTTCCGGGTCATCCAAGGACCGGGCCGCAAAGAGAAGGCTCAGATCCCGGCCGGATTTGATCCTGCCGGCGCAGAAACTTTCCGCCGCAGCGATCAGCGCGGCGGCGCCCAGGCTGTCCGCAAGGCCCGCCCCGCAGGCGTTCACCGGGTCCAGCCGGGAAAGGCTCTGGGTTGGATGCCACCGGTTTGAAATCAGACTGGTAAAGAGGAGCAAGGGCACTCTGCCGGGGGAAGCGGCGGCGGGGAGGCGGACATAGAGGCTCCCGGATGGGGAAAATTCCGGGCTAAGCCCCAGTGAAATAAGCCGTTCCGCCACAAAGGCAGTCCTTTTTGTCTCCATGGGCGTGGGGGAAGGAATTTCCGCCAGCCGGAGGGCGTCCGCAAGGAGCCTGTCTGCTAGGGGTGTGGGCGTTTTTCGGAAAAACCCCTTGCGGCTAAAGGAAATAATGCTTTTAAAAAATGCCAGCATGAATACACTCCAAGATCAATGATAAACCATAAATCCTGGGTTGTCGAGTTTACAACAGGGCCATCCCCCCTGCGATAATGCAAAGGGCCAGGACAAAGCCCGCCATAAGCCGGTAAAAACTTTTGGGAAGCTCCCTGATCCGGTGGGTTAGCGCTTTCCCCGGTCTTCCCGTAAGAAGGGCGTAGAGTCCTATGGCCCCCAGGAGATAGAGCAAGGTATGCCCCAGGGAAGCGGGGGAAAAAAGGCCCTGGGGGATTGGATTATGCTCCGCCCCCAGAAGGCCGCCCACGAAAGCCCCTGCGGGAACCGCAAAGATTCCAAAAAAAACACAGGGCAGGGCCCAGAGGATCATGGAAAGTTTAACCGGAAAACGTATCCGGTATGATTCTTCACCGACAGGTTCCGCAGCGCCGGGGGCGGGGCCGAAAAAGATGCGGCCCAATTTTATCATGGACGCCATGGTGCCTATGCCCACCAGGCTCAGGGTCACGTTCATCCAGCGTACCTGTTCCAGGCTGTGGAGAATGCCATGTTTGCTGGCAAAGCCGCTGAAGGGGGGGATGGCCGCAATGGAAAAGGCGGCGATCATAAAACAGATGGTGGTTATGCCCCGGCGGTCCCCGGCCCGGGCCAGCATTTTGGCGGCCCCCCGGCAGGAGTAGACATCCCGGTTGTTCCCGGCGTCCACGGCGGCGCCCACGGAAAGGAAGAGGAGCCCCTTGAAAATGGCATGAAAGAAGGCGTGCATGAACGCAATGGCAAAACCCAGGGGGCTTGCAAGGGCCAGGGCGCTTACGATATACCCCACCTGGCTGATGGAATGGTAGGCTAAAAGCCGTTTTACATCGCTTTGCGAAAGGGCAAGGATAAGCCCTCCCAGGGCGGTAAACACCCCCATGATGCCCAGGGTTTTCCACAAGGGCCCGGCAAGCTGCTGCAGGGCTTCGCCGGCGGCGGAAAAACCGATAAGGAATCTCCCCAGGGCAAAGAGGGGGGGCTTAAGCAGCATACCGCATCCCACGGCGGTTACCGCATGGGGGGCCGAGCCGTGGGCATCGGGGAGCCAGCCCGCCAGGGGCAGCAGGGCCACCCGGACCAGGGCGGCGGCGGCAATACAGGCAAGGGACAGGAGCGCCACAGAGCCGCCCCCGTCCGGGAGCAGGCTGAGGCCCTGCACAATGCCGTCGTAGGAGAGGGAACCCGTAAGGCGGTAGAGGCCAAAAACCCCCAGGAGAAAAAAAGTCAGCGAGGCGGAGCTGATGGCCAGATAGTTAAAGGCCGCAAAAAAGGCCTTGGGCTTTTCCGTCAGGGCCACCAGGGCATAGTTTGCAATTCCCAGTACTTCAAAGCAGATAAAAAGGTTGAAGAGGTCCGCACAGGATGCCATGGCAGCCATGGCGGATGCCTGGATAAGAAACAGGGTAGTAAACAGGCCCCCATGGGGACCCGCGCCCCGGGTATAGATCCAGACTACCAGAAGGGACGAAAATCCCATCAGGTCCACCAGCCAGGAGAGGCCGTCAAAACACTGGGCAATACCCAGGACACTGCCCCGGTTGCCCACCGAAAAGGGGATACTTCCCTCCCGCACTCCGGGGAGCAGGGCCCCCAAAATGATCAGGGGGCACAAGAGGCCGATCCCCGCGGCCAGATACTCAAGGACCCGTTCCGCCCGGGGCCGGTGAACCAGCCGGATTCCCAGGCCGAAAACCGACCCCAGCAGGGGCAGGAGGACCAGCAGTACCGCCAGATCGTAATTATTCATGATGAACCCGATCCCGCAGTTCTTCGCAGTCCAGGGTCCTATGGACCCGGTAGAGCCGGTAAACCAGGACCACCGCAACGATTGAAATACAGACCCCTACCACAATGGCGGTAAGCATCAGGGCCTGGGGCAGGGGGTCCGCATAGGCCCCGGACAATTCGGGACCCCGGTCTGTGGAATCAGGCATAATGGGCGCATGGGCGCCCCGCCCCTCCACGATAAAAAAAAGCAGCGCCGCAAGATTCATAATCGAAAGGGCGTATACCTTTTTGATCAAATTCCGCCGGGTTATCAACCCAAAAAATCCCGCCAGAAAAAGGATGGTCAAAAGTATCCGTTCAGTCATAGCTTCTCTCCAGCATCAAAAGACAAGTCATGGCAATGCCGGAACCAACCTTAAGCCCGATGATCATATTGAAGGCGATAATGTAGGAGACCGGATTAAGGCCCCCTCCGGCGGACACGGGATTTTCCAGGATCAGCTTGCCCCGGAGGGGGCCCGCCAGGCAGAGGAGCAGGATCAGCAGAAAGCAGATCATTTCGATCCAGCCCAGGCCCGCCTTCCCCAGGGCCAGACGCCGGGCATCCAGGAGGCCCGCCCCGCCGTCCCGGCGGCCCAGGGCGATAAAGATAATCCCCGACGCCAAAACCACCCCGCCCTGAAAGCCCCCTCCCGGAGACTGGTAGCCATAGGTCATCAGATAGCAGCCAAAGAGGAGTACCATAGGGGAAAGTTTTCCCGCAGTCATATCAATGATGTCGGTATGCCTTTTTCTGCCATGCCGCGCCGTGGTCCCGCCGGGCAGGGCGGGGTCGGCGCTGCCCTTTTCCCGGATCAGGCCCATGGCGGTACTTAAGGCGGCAAGGAGCACCACCAGTTCCCCCAGGGTATCAAAGGCCCGGTATCCCAGGTACACCGCCGCCACCAGATTGGGGGCTCCCGTATCTGTATAGCCCCGGCTTACCAGGGTATCCCTGACCAAAACCGGCCAGGAGACCGGGGGAAGCAGCATGGGCAGCAGCAGCAGGGCGGTCAGGATGATGCAGGGGACCCCCCAGAGGATTTCCTTTTTCAAATTCTGTCGCTCCGATCCGTTACCCTGATGGCCCATACATAAACGAGGGTGGAAAGCCCTGCCCCCACCGCCGCCTCGGTAATAGCCACATCCGGGGCATGGCAGAGGTAGAACACCACCGTTGCGGCCATACTGACTGCGGACAGGGCAATGGCCCCGTAGAGCAGATCCGAGGAAAATAGGGAATAAACCGACAGGACCAGTATAAAAACCAGGAGCGCCGCGATCACGGGGTTTCCTTTTTGGACGCGGAGGCTTTGATCCGCGGGGGCAGCCAGGGGTCCAGCCCCTGATGCCAGGCGTAACGGGCAATGATATGGGTGGTGGTGGGGCAGGAGATAAAGAAAAACAGGATAATCAGCAGGACACGTCCCGCGGTTTCCAAATCCGGGGAGATGCAGAGGGCGCCGATAAAGACGGAAAAACAGGCCGTGGTTGCCCCCAGGGCGGCGCCGTGAAGCCGGGTATAGGTATCGGGAAAACGGAACAGGGCCAGGACGCCGGCCAGGGCGGCTGCGCAGGCCAGGATACAGAAAAAAACCGCCCCCGCTTCCCGGATCAATTGAAATTCCATAGCCTATTCCTCTTGCTTTTCCCGGATAAAACTGGAAATTCCCAGGATGCCCAAAAAACCGAAAATATCGTAAATAAGGGCCACATCAAGATAAAAACTGCGATCCGCCCGGGCCCCGTAAAGGACCAGGACCGCCAATACCAGGGCGGAGATCAGGGACAGGGCGGCCAGGCGGTCCGCTCCCCGGGGGCCCCGCATGATTCTGATGCTGGCAAGCATGCAGCAGCCCAGCAGGATACGGACGGTCCACTCAAATACCTGGGGGACCAGGGCATGAAGGGCGACGCTCATGACCAGATCCTCCGGATTCCCTTTTCCAGGGACCCCTTTACTTCCTCCCCGGCCAGGACGGAATGGCGGGTAGTGGCAAAAAGCCAGTGAACAATATAGTGATCCTCATCAAGTTCCAGGGTAATCGTGCTGGGGGTAAAGGTGATGGAATGGGCCAGAACCACCCGGGCCAGATCGGCACGAAGCCGGGTTCGAAAATGTACCACCCGGGGATTCAGATGGAGGGAAAAAACCGCCCGGAACACCTGAAAACTGGAAACATACATGGCAAGAACCACCTGGATCGCATAAACCAGGGCGGGAAACAGCCGGGGAATGATTGCACGCCGTCCCGCTTCGTATTCTTCAATAAAAACATCGAATGACAGGACCGCTATGCACAGGGAGGCAATACAGCCTGTAACCACCGCATATCCATTAACCCGGGCGGAAAAGAGAAACCAGAGCAAAAAGAGAAAGAACCAGGTGAATACTATGCGAAGGAGACGCCACTTTTTTACCGCATCCATGGAAATATTCTTGTTAATATTGTTTAATCCTTTTTAATCCTTTGAATAAATAAGCTCCGCCAATGCCTTGTCATCGGGGGCAAGCCGGATAGCCTGGCGAAAGCCGGCGTCATGGCAGAGCCGTGCAATTTTGGACAGTAGCTGCAGATGGGGCCCCGATTCCCCCCGGGGACCGGCTATAAGAAAAATAATATCCACCGGCTTGCCGTCAATGGCGCCGAAATCAATCCCCTCCTTTAATCTGAGGACGGCAAACATCAGTTCCCCAACCGCGTCACAGAGAACATGGGGGGCCCCCACTCCGGCGCCCAGGCCCGTAGGCGACTGGCCTTCCCTGCCCATGATCTCCTTCAATAACCGCTGCGGGTCCGGCACTTTTCCGTTCCGGGTAAGGGCCTCCATTGCCAGGGCCAGGGCGGAGGTCTTGTCTTTGGCGGGCACATCCACCGCTGCGGAAGATTCACTTAAAAGCTGTCTAAAACTGATCATCCTCTTCTACTCCTTGAAACTGCGCTGGATGTTCCTAGCTCTCTCCCTGGTACAGGCCGACTGCCCAGTCAACCGGAAGGGTAAACATGATGCCGGTTCCGGGTTCGCCGAGGGAACCTACCGATTCTTCAATCAAAGGGAGGAGCTGAGAGACGACTCCTTCATCCTTGATAACAGAAATAATGGTTTTATTATAGGGTTTATTCCCCTTCATAAAATCCTTGAAATCCGCGAAGATCGGTATCTCGTAGGTTAAAAAACGGGCCATCCCTTCGGAATCCAGAATGGTTGCCCCGGGCACGCCGGCTTCAACGTAGGCTTCCATAACTTCTTCTAAATGCTCTTCACTGTTTAAAATAAATACCAGTAATTTCATAACTATAGTAACTATTGAAGGTGAATATTACATTTGTCAAACTTTTCTATTATATTATTCGTATTAAGGAGTTAAACATGGTAGAAGCGTTGAAGAAGAACCCCGCATGGAAGGGCCGGAAGGGCCCGGTGGTACTGGTGATCATGGACGGCGTGGGATACGGTAAATATAAGGAAGGGGACGCGGTGGCGGACTCCAAGATGTACAACCTGGACGCCATCAAGGCAAAGAGCCCCCATACCAGGCTTAAGGCCCACGGAAAAGCCGTGGGGCTTCCCTCGGACGATGATATGGGGAACAGCGAAGTGGGCCACAACGCCATGGGCTGCGGCCGGGTCTTTAGCCAAGGGGCCGCCCTGGTCTCTGCTTCCATTGAAACCGGGGCCATGTTCACAGGCCATGCCTGGAAGGAGATTGTTGCAAACATAGTTGGGGGAGTTGATTCCGCAGGGACCAACTCCAATGTAAAACGCGATAGCGTTTTACACTTTATCGGATTATTTTCAGACGGCAATGTCCACAGCCACCTTGACCACCTTAAGGCCATGATCCGGCAGGCCAAAAAGGACGGGATCAAAAAAGTACGGGTCCACATCCTTTTTGACGGCCGGGATGTGGGGGAAACCAGCGCCCTGGAATATGTGGACCCCTTCGAGGCCTTTCTCAAAGAGGAAAACAGCGGCGGCTTTGACGCCCGCATAGCCAGCGGTGGCGGCCGCATGTGGATTACCATGGACCGCTACGGCGCGGACTGGTCCATGGTGGAACGGGGCTGGAATGTCCATGTCCACGGCGAGGGCCGGCAATTCGCCAATGCCCGGGAAGCGGTGGAAACCTACCGCAGGGAAATCCCCGGCATCATCGATCAGGACCTTAAGGAATTTGTGGTCGCCGAAGAGGGCAAGCCCCTTGGAACCATCGAAGACGGCGACTCGGTTGTCTACTTCAACTTCCGGGGCGACCGGTCACTGGAAATTACCGCCGCCTTTGAGGAAGACAAATTCGACAAGTTTGACCGGGGTCGCCGGCCCAGGGTCTGCTACGCCGGCATGATGGAATACGATGGAGACCTCCACGCCCCCAAGCGCTACCTGGTCAGCCCCCCCTCCATCGACCGCACCATGGGGGAATACCTTGCCGCAAGCGGTGTGCGGACCCTGGCGATCTCGGAAACGCAAAAATACGGCCATGTAACCTACTTCTTCAACGGCAACCGCACCGGCAAGTTCGACGACAAGCTGGAAGACTATGTGGAAATAAAGAGCGATGTCCTCCCCTTTGAACAGCGGCCCTGGATGAAGTGCGCCGAAATTACCGACGAGGTCCTTAAGGCCATTCCCTCGGGCAAGTACGATTTTATCCGCCTTAACTTCCCCAACGGGGACATGGTGGGCCACACCGGTATCTACCAGGCCGTCGTCTGCTCCATGGAGGCCATGGACCTCCAGCTGGGCCGCATCGCCAAAGCGGTGGACGAAGCCGGGGCGGTACTGGTGATCACCGCAGACCACGGCAACAGCGACGACATGTTCGAGCACGACAAAAAGACCGGCGCGGTCTCCCGCAAAGCCGACGGCAGCCCCAAGGCCAAAACCAGCCACAGCCTGAACCCCGTACCCTGCATCGTCTACGATCCCGCCTGCCGGGGCGAATACCCCAACGCCGCCGGCGAGGGCGCCGGGAACCAAGGTTCCTTGAACGAGGGCCTGGGAATCAGCTCCATCGCCGCCACCTGCATACAACTTTTGGGCTACGTACCCCCGGCGGACTACGATGCTTCGGTGTTGAAACTGTAAAAAGAAAGGAAGAGGTCCACGGATTACACAGCCGGCGCTTTTCTAAAGACCAGCAGTTTTGAAATGAAAAAATTGATAACCATCCCCGAGGCTATACCGCAGCCTTGGGCGATGAATTTCCAGGGGAGATCGAAGTTGGCAAGCGCCAGTTTCATCACCACGATATTGACCGCAAGCCCCAGGAGGGAACCCGAAAGAAAGGCGAACCATCTTTTTATAGACGGCGGGGTTTCGGCGGTGTACTGCTTAAAGGACCAGAGGTGATTCAAAAAGTAATTCTGCGTTCCCGCCACCAGAAAACAGGCTACGCTTATTGGTATGGGGGGCAGGCCAAGCAAATCGACCAGCACGAAAAAGATGACCAGATTGGTGACGGTCCCCAGCCCGCCGGTGACGCCGAATTTCAAAATTTCCCCGATCAAGCGGGGAACTGCGGACCTTTGGTCCGGCGTTGCTTCCTTGTCCGGCTTATTGCTCACGCCATTCTTCTTATCTTCCAGACGCTCATCAGGGCGTCGAAGAAATATTTGTTGGACATCTTGGAAGTTCCGTGTTTCCGGTCCGGGAAAATAATGGGGACCTCGACAATGTTGCAGCCCGCCTTGCAGGCCTTGTACTTCATTTCAAGCTGAAAGGAATAGCCCCGGAGCGCCACATTGGCAAGGCCGATTTTTTCCAGGGTCTCCTTCCGCCACAGATTATAGCCCCCGGTAAAATCCCTGATGGGACAGCCCAGGGTGATCCGGGAATAAAGGGCCCCTCCCCTGGTGATGATATTCCGCACCCAGGACCGGTTCTCCACGCCGCCCCCGGGAACATTCCGGGAGCCGATTACCAGATCGCAGGTTTCGATTTTTTCCGCCATTAGGGGGATGTATTTGGGATCGTGGGAAAAGTCCGCGTCCATGGCGAGGAGCGCATCGTAGCCATGGGCAATGCCCCAGGCAAAACCTTCCAGAAAAGCCGAGGCCCCTCCCAGCTTGCCCGCCCTTTTCAGCAGGAAGAGCCGGTCCGGGTATTGGGGGACCAGCTTTTCAACCGCCGCCGCAGTCCTGTCGGGGGAGCTGTCGTCAACCACCAGGATGCCCCCGGAGGCCGGAAGATACTGAAAAACGGCGCCGATAAAGGCTTCGATATTTTCTATTTCGTTATAGGTGGGGACCACCGTCAAAATTTTCATGCGCCCTCCGGGCCGCTTTCCGATAGGAAAAATTATGCGCCTCCGTTCGAAAGCACGATGTCATGATGAAAAAGTATACGCCATTCCAGGACTTTGTCCAAGGGAAGGGGACCGGTCCGGGTGACAGCGCAGGGCTTTCCGTTTTCATCCTGCACCGAAAGGCCGCTGTTGCCGATGCTCTGGGCCGCCTCCTTAATCGGAAAAAAACCCTCCTCAAGGTACCGGATGATAAAAACCGAAAGGGAATCCGCAGCGGCCTTGAGCGCCTGGGCGTAGATTTCCGGAAATGAGCGCCGGTCTTCCCGCTCCTCCCCGGCGGGGTAAAACCAGGGAGAGCGGCGGATGTTAAGGTAGTCGATATCCAGGGGGATTGCTTCGGGGTAGACGTAGATCAGGTCCCGGCGGTCCCGCCTCCCCCCGGCATGAGGGCCGCCGGAAGGGCCGCCGCAGAACCGGAGGCTTGTGTTAGCCGGGGCGGTTGCCCGGTAGAAATGAGCGGCATCCGCAAAGGTATTGTCCATCCGCAGGGCGAGTTTGGGGTCATTCCCCGCCCGCTCGGGGAAGCTGGCCTGCAAACTGCGGGCCAGCAGTTCCTTAAGCCCCAGAGGCGGCCTGTCGCAAATATCCGCCAGCACCGACTCCTGATCCCAGGAAGAAACCGCCCTTCCCCGGAGCAGGGCCAACATCAGCGCATCAATGATCCGTTCAAAAAAAGGATGGGCGTGCCTCCCCAGGCTTCCCGGAGGGAGACTTGAGCTTTCAGGCCCTGCGGCAAGTACCGGCGCCGCCACCCGTTCCCCCCGCCCTTTCAACGGCGGCAGGGTGACCGATTTATAGACAATGTAGGGATGGCAGAAGCGGTCCAGCACCGCGTGGGTCATAAAGCCCAGGGCATAGGCCCCCAGGGCGTTGATCCCCTTTTCCCGGCGGTGCATCCGGATATCCTCTTCGTCCGGGGGCGGGTCCGGAAGCCCCATCTTGAGGAGCACCGCAGTAAACATCCCGCAGCCCCGGCGGTGCAGCAGGGTCCCGTATTCCAGGGCCACTGGGCGGGTCCGCTGGTTATGGTAGAAGATATCCGGCCCCTGGCAGCCCAGGGCAAAGGCAGTCCGGTACTCCCGGGTAATCTTCTCCAGGGCCTTTTCGGCCACAATCCCGAACCGGGTCCTTATACGGCTGTAAATTTCGGCAATCACATCCTCCCCAAAGAGGGTATGCAGAATCTGGGACGGCATTTGCTTCCTTCTATAATTGACATTCTAGCCCCCTTCATGCTAAAGTAACAACCTAGGCTCCGGAGGGGCCCCCTGGGCCAACGGCCCCGGTGCAGTCCCTGAAAGGGTTACAGATTCCTTAGTCGGGCAATAGCGCAGTTGGTTAGCGTACAAGTCTGGGGGACTTGGGGTCCCCGGTTCGAATCCGGGTTGCCCGACTAAGGGGTCTGTATACACAAATGCCGGATTTGAACCGGAGTACCGTGCCTGGTGCAAGGCGATTCGATAAGCCTTGCACCAGGTTGAGGCGCAGGGATGCGGGGCTTGCCCTGGGGGGCGTCATCATAGGAGTGGTGGGGATGAGCCAATAGGAATTAACCACAAAAAACACGAAAAAGGATTGATTTTTCAAAGCAAATTTTCGTATTTTTCGTGCCCTTTCGTGGTTAAATAAGGAACCTTGGGGCTTTGGGGTCTCTCTTGGCTGGTTCTGGCATAGGCGTCTCCTTAGACCTTATTATCTTATCAAATCTTGTGAACACAAGCACGCTACCACGACAAACGCATGAAAACTCCAGAACCTGGTAAAGCATCAATTTTGGGATAAACTTTAGCTGAAGTCCTCATGAAACGCACAGCATTATCGCTTGAAAGCGTAGTTTTCAGCCTTTTATCACGCTTTTTGCGATTTAGCAATAGAAAAGCTCGCCGATTTCCTGAAAATTCGCGTAAATCTATGCTCGAAATTCTTCATGCGTTTGTCGTGCAGCAACTACATGCCCGGCAATCAGCAATTTTTTAAGTTCCGGACCCGCCATTTGCCTTTTTGGAAATAGGTGATATACTAGATTTATGCAATTAACCTTGACCGTTCCTGATACGGCAAATATATCAGAAACCGATGCGCAGATACTTTTTGCCATGAAGCTCTTTGAAGCCGATAAGCTCTCCCTTGGTAAAGCTGCCGAGGTTGCAGGGCTTTCCTATCGGGCATTTTATGAACTACTTGCCCGATACGGTATTCCGGTAGTAACGATGACCGAAGATGATGTCCGATGGGAAGTCGAACATGCCCGGCAAGCTGAACCTGCAAAGCATGTTGGATAAGCTTGTCATTTCTGATACAAGCTGTTTGATTGGGTTGACCAATATCGGAAAAAGCATACTCAAAGGGTAGTCCTGCCAGCGGGACTATCAATACCTCTAAATACGCCTTCAATTTGCACTCAAAAACGCCTGGTTATACCGGCATAAGGTTAAAACTCAACAGATAAATCAACACTTAGGATGCGCTTATAGTAAATGCCAACGAAATCGACAAAATGCTAAATTCTATCGATTCTACTTCTTAAAAACCTAAAAACTCCCTTTCCTAATGCTCCCGTTTTGGTGTATACTATAGTTACAATAAATAGGGGTTCCATTTTGTCAGATATCAAACACGGCATAGTATATGTACTTACCAATCCGGCGATGCCCGGATTCGTCAAAATCGGTAAAACAACCAGAGAAATAGACGAACGCCTAAACGACCTCTACAAAACAGGCGTACCCCTGCCATTCGATTGCCAATATGCCTGTGAAGTAGATGACTGCGACCTCGTAGAATCATCCCTTCACAAAGCCTTCTACCCAAACCGCACAAACCCCCAAAGAGAATTTTTTGAAATCGATCCTGAACAGGCCATTGTCATACTAAGGCTTTTTCAGAAAAAAGATGTTACCCCCAAGATAACCGAAGAAATGAATAAATCCATTTCTTCAGTAGAAAAAGAAGCTTCAGACAACTACAAAAAGAAACGCCCGCCCCTCAATTTTACCCAAATGGGTATACCCATAGGGGCTAAACTGACCTTTACCTATGGTAATGTTACTGCAGAAGCAATTGTTACTTCCGAAAAAAAAGTAAAAAAAGCCGATGATGACACCGAAAAATCCCTTACCCAGCTAACAAGAGAAGTCCTTAACCTTGATTACAATTTACAGCCAACCCGATATTGGAGTTATGAGGGTAAATCTCTTCATGATTTTTATGAAGAGACGTACTCTTATGTACAGTAACATTCTACTAAGCTATACTCTTCCCTTAGAGGTACTGTAACATGCAGCTATTAAAAGACCGTATCCGCGCCGAAGGAAAGGTATTGCCCGGCAGCATCCTGAACGTGGGCAGCTTTCTGAACCAGCAGGTAGACATCGATCTGTACAACGAGATCGGCAAGGAATTTGCCCGGCGTTTTTCCGGGATCAAGGTGGACCGGATACTCACGATTGAAGCCTCGGGGATCGGTATAGCCTGCGTCACCGCCCAGTATTTCAAGGCCCCCGTGGTATTTGCCCGGAAATTCAGGGCGAAAAATATCAGCGAAAATCTTTACAGCGCGGGGGTAACCTCCTATACCCACGGCATCAATTATACGATCACGGTCCCAAGGGATTATCTGCCCCGGGGGGAATCGGTGCTGCTCATTGACGATTTCCTTGCCAACGGCTGCGCCCTTGAGGGGCTGGCGGCTCTTACGAAAACCGCCGGGGCGGTCCTGGTAGGCGCAGGGGTGGTCATCGAGAAGGGATTCCAGAACGGCGGCAAAAGACTTCGGGAAAACCATATCCGCATTGAGTCATTGGCGATTATCGACAAAATGAGCGTCGAAGAAGGGGTCAGCTTCCGCTAGAAGTTTGTGGCGCTTGTAGGTTTTTCGCCCTCCGCCCTGCATACGGTTTACGGCCTGCGGCTCAGGAACAGACGCGATTCCGCCCGGTTTCCTTTGCCTGGTACAGCAGTTCATCCGCCCGGGAGATAAGGTCCCCGGAGACGGACTCCTTGTTGGGGACCAGTGAAGCCACACCGATGCTGATAGTGGCGGTGGTAACCGTGCCGTCGGGGGCGGGGACCCGGAGGGCTTCCACATGGGCGCGGACCTCCTCGGCGATGCTCAGGGCCCCTTCCAGGCCGGTATCGGGCAGGATGATGCCGAATTCTTCGCCCCCAAGCCGGGCGGCAAGGTCGCCGGAGCGGCGGGCGGCGGCGCTGAAAATACCGGCGACGGCCTTAAGCAGCCGGTCCCCCTGGGGGTGGCCGTAGGTATCGTTATAGGTTTTGAATTTATCAAGGTCCATCATCATAAAAGAAATGGACAGGTTGTCCCGGACCGAGCGCCGCCATTCAATAGCAAGGCGCTCGTTAAAGCAGCGGCGGTTGGGAATATCCGTCAGGGGGTCCACCAGGCCGAGTCGCTCGATCATCCGGAGCTGGCGCACTATCTGTATATGGGTTCTTACCCGGGCGCAGACAATGGCGTTCTTGAAGGGCTTGGTGATGTAATCCACCGCCCCCATGAGCAGTCCCTTTTCCTCATCATCATCGTTATCAAGGCCCGTGATAATTATCACCGGGATACTTTTAGTTTCCGGAGCGTCCTTGAGCCGCCTGAGCACCTCAAAGCCGTCGATGCCGGGCATGACAATATCCAGCAGGATAAGGTCCGGCGCGTCAACTTCGATCCGGCTCAGGGCCTCTTCCCCGGACTTGGCGGTAAAAACCGTATAATCCGCGGAGAGTATCTTATGAAGCACCATCAGGTTCGATGTTTCATCATCTACCACAAGGATGCTGTTTTTACCCTTTCCTTCCATACTGAAACTCCTTTCCAGGCGGGACACGCTGCGCCCCTTAGGCCACCGGGGCGAAAACCGTTTCTTTAACCCCAAGGGCCCGGTTCTTTAATTCGTCCAGTTCTTCCGGGGAAAGGGGGGCAGGCTTTCCATGGTATTTTTCCACGATATCCAGGCCGAGCCGGAGCATCCTGATATCCCCGGGGCTTACCGCGGTATGCACATCCTGGGATAGAGTATAGCGCAGGGCCAGTTCCGCAAGGGCAGGATCGTCGAAGAGGGGGCGGTACCAGCACTTGGGGAAGCCGTCGTCCGTGGGGTCCTTTGCCCGGTTTGCCAGGCTTTTGATCGCAATGCGGCCCATATTGTTCCCGGCCGCCTCCGCCAGGGCCGCTTCGCTCAGGCCGTTCTTGAGACGGCAGGCCCAGTTTACCGGGAACAGCAGGGTGTCAAAGGAAAAGGCCCTGATAAGCCGCAGGGCCGCTTCGTCAAAGTGGCTGGAAAAGCCGATATTCCGGACCAGCCCCTTTTGCTTTGCCTCAACCAGGGCTTCCACCGCCCCGCCGGGACCAAGCACGGTATCCACTTCGCCGGGCTCCATCGCGTGCATCTGGTACACATCAAAATAATCGGTACGGAGCAGCTTAAGGCTGTTTTCAAGATCCGCAAGGGCTTCCGCCCTGGTACGGAATTTGGTCTTGCAGGCCAGGGAAACCTTTGAGCGGTGGGGCTGCAGGGCAGGCCCAAGCATTTGCTGGGAGTCGCCGTAGGAAGGGGCCACATCAAAGTAGGTAACCCCCCGGTCTATTGCTTCCGCCACCGCGGCAGCCGCCTCCCCCGCGGATGTCTGCCGTACCACAATGCCCCCAAAGGCAAAAACGCTGACCTTTAATCCGGTTTTTCCCAAAATACGTTCTTCCATGGTGTAACTCCCCTTTTTGTTCTTCATTGGAACCGGCTCAATTATCCGGCTTTTTTAAATGGACCGTCAATACCGGCTTAAAGCCCGGGAAGCAGATGATCCCATACGGCATAGAGGATGGGCTTCATGTTTTCTTCGTCCGAGTTGATGGCGATCACCGCATCTTCCCGGGGCAGGACGATCACAAACTGCCCGTCCTTGCCGTCCGCCCGGTAAGCGCCATGACGGCAGGGCCAGAAGCAATATCCGTAGCCCAGATCGTAATCGGCATGGTGGGAATCTTTGGTGGAAACCTGGGCCCGGCCGGCGCTGTCGATCCAGCCGGCGGAGACCAGTTGCTTCCCCTGCCATTCCCCCCGCTGGAGCAGGAACTGGCCGAAAAGGGCCATACTGGAAGTTGAAATCCTAAGCCCCGTGGCGCCCCTGGTATAGCCGTCATCGCTTTCTTCCCATTCGGGATCGGGGATTCCCAGGGGGCGGAACAGTTTTTCAACAAGATAATCCCGTACAGTCTTCCCCGCAGCCCGGGTGAACATGGCCGAGGCCAGGAAGGTGGAACCGTTATCGTAGATAAAAAGTTCCCCCGGCTCATGGACCAGGTCCTGGTTCAGGGCCTCCTCCACACTGTTGGGCCGGGAAAATTCCCCATGCCCCCGGGTCATGGTAAGGAGCTGTTCCAGGGTCAGGGCTTTGAGCCGGGGGGATGGGTCCTTTACCATGCCGGGGAAGGCCTCCAGGACCTTATCGCCCAGGGAGAGCTTCCCCTCGTCCACCGCCATGCCCACCGCGATTGAGGTAAAGCTCTTGCTCACGGAAAAAACATTCCGGGGCGCCTCGGGGATCCACCGGTGTTCGGCAATCCGTTTCCCGTGCCGCATGACAATAAGCCCCTCAACCTTAAGCCCCTCCACCGCCTTTACATAAGACCCGATATCCATCTTCAATTACTCCACCCACCCCTTAAGCCGCTCATGCGCCACCTTAAGCTGCGCAGTAATCTCAATATGCTGGGGGCATTTCTTTTCGCAGGCCCTGCATCCCACACAGAGGGACGCATCCTGGTTAGACCGGGTCTGGAACATATAGGCCCGCCGGGACGGATCAAAGGTACCGAACATGACCCCGTCGTTGTACCGGGTAAATACCCCGGGAATGTTGACTCCCTTGGGACAGGGAAGGCAGTATTCGCAGGCGGTACAGGGGATCGACTTGAGGGAGAGGTACTTTTCCCGCGCCCGGGTGATGATCTTCTTTTCTTCATCGTTTAAGCAGTTGGGAACCGCATCGGGCTTGGAGAAGATTTCGATATTGTCCTTGAGCTGTTCCATGGTGGTGACGCCGCTCAGGATGGTACTGACCTCGGGGTAGTTGATCACATGCCGGAAGGCCCACTCAACCCCGCTGCGCGGGGCCTTCGCCCCCGGCGCCTTGTACTCATCATAGATGGCCTGGATTGCCGCAGGGGGGAACGCAAGATTGCCGCCCCGGATGGGCTCCATGATAACCAGGGCGCAGCCCTTCTTCCCCGCCTGGTGAATGGCCTCCTCGGTGGCTTCCCGTTCAACGTCGATAAGGTTCTGCTGTATCTGGCACATATCCCAGCTGTAGAAGTCCAGCACTTCCTTAAAAGTGGGGTAATCGCCATGATAGGAATAGCCGATACCCCGGATAAGCCCTTCGGCCCGGAATTTTTCGTATTCTTCAATTACCTTGTTTTTTTTGATATCCTCCCAGGTCGATTTTCCGATGTTGTGGATCAGGTACACATCAATATAATCGGTCCTGAGTTTCCTGAGGGTATTTTCCAGGTTGCGCCGGGCGTTATCGAGCACGTTTTTCCCGCCCCCGGTTTTAAGGTCCTCCATGGTTCCAAAGGGCTGTTTGGTGACGATCTTCACCTTTTCCCGGCGGCCCCCCTCTGCCAGGGCTTCCCCCAGCACTTCCTCGCTGGTCTTGTTGTGGTAGCCGTAGGCGGTATCGAAGTAATTCACCCCGTGATCCGCCGCATAACGGATCATCTCCCAGGCCTTTTCCCGGTCCACATCTGAATGATCCCCCGTAACGATCCGGGGAAGCCGCATACAGCCCATTCCAAAAGCCGACACCTGATACCCTGTTTTGCCATAGTTGCGATACTGCATTCCTTTTCGCCTCTCTCTTAAAAATGAATTGATAAAAATATAGAAGTTAACGTCAACATTAAGTCAAGTACCAAAAAAGGAAATTATTGTACTTTTATTCGTCCTCTTGTTTCACTCTGCGCTGCTCCCGCAGGGCCAGGAAGACAACCGTACCCAGCAGGACAAGGATGAACACCGCCAGGATAATGATGGGGAAGAGATTATTCGCCGGGACCGCCGGTTCCTCGAAAACAAAGTCCGCCGGAACCCCCGTTTTAGCCGCAGGTTCAAAGCCGGCGAAGATAATGATCAGGCAGACGATGACCGCCAGGATGATTACCCCGATGGCGATAAGGGCGGCAAGCCGTATCAGGGGGGATGACTTTTTGGAGAGCGCCAGATATATGATAAACCCCAAAAATACCAGGGCCAGGGGGAAGCTTATAAAAATCATGAGACAGATTACACCAGGGGGCATACAAAAACAAGATAAAAAACGCGCCCCAAACAGGGGACATTTCTCCTGGCCGTTGACAGGGTTCTACATCTTACTTGCCATTTTCGCTTTCATATAGTATCTTTAAATTACTTTTATTTAGAGAGAGGTTTACTATGGCGTACAAGGTTAGCGATGCGTGTATTAACTGCGGTTCCTGCGATAGCGAATGTCCGGTGGAAGCGATTTCTGAAAAAGACAATCACCGCTGGATCGACCCTGCCAAATGCCAGGATTGCGGCGCCTGCGCCGGAGCCTGTCCTGTTGAAGCGATTGCCGCTGAATAAGGGATCGGTATTTGGAAGGCAAAGGCCCGCCCTTAAGCGGCGGGTCCTTATTGGGCAAGGGCTATCCCTTGCCTTTTTTTTACTCCTTTCAGGTTCGGCGGTCCGGGCGGCGGACCTTGGGGATGGGGACGGGACAGCCGGTAAGGCGCCCCTGCCCCTGATTGCCCGGCTGGAAAGCCGAGACCCCCTCTTTAAACAGTACCTGGCCGATGTGGAGGCCGCCCGGCAGCGGCTTTTTGCCCGGGGACGGACCGGGGAAGGGCCAAAAACCATTGCAGACGCCCTTACCATATACCGTTACGCCCCCCGTGAGGGGGATGATATCTTTGCCATTGCCGCCCGCTGCAATATCCCCTATGCGGCTCTTGCCAGCCTTAACCGGGTTGGTCATCCGTCGGCATTGGGAAGAGACCTCCTGCTCCCCTCCATACCGGGTATTTTTGTTCCCCAGGAAGCCCTTTCCGACATTGAACGGCTCCTCTCCTCCGGCAGGCTCTCCCAAAGGGAGGAAGAGGCGGTGCCGGTCACGGTCAGCCAGGGGGACCGGAAGGAGTTGTACTGGTTTTTTCCCGGCGCCGATTTTACCCCCACGGAACGGATCTTCTTCCTGAACAGCGGTTTCCGTTTCCCCCTGCGCAGCTACCGGCTTACCAGTTCCTACGGCCCCCGGCGGAACCCCGTTACGGGGAACCTCCGGGTCCACCAGGGGCTGGACCTTGCCGCTCCGGAGGGGACCGACGTTTTTGCCGCCGGGGACGGGGTCATTACCGAGTTTGGGGAAGACCCCATCTACGGCAATTATATCATCATCAAACACGGGGATAACTGGGCCAGCCTCTACGGGCACCTTTTAACCATCGATCCAACCGTAGCGGTCTTGCGCAGAGAGGTCCGATCCGGTACTCTTATAGGTAAGGTTGGCTCCACCGGACAGTCTACCGGCCCGCATCTCCATTTTGAATTGCGGCGGAACGGCAGGGCGCAGGACCCGGGAAAATATCTGTTTCAATGATTTATAAAGAGGATTTTTCATGAAGATCCGCCAGGGTATATTTATTTTCCTTTTTTTCCTTTTTTTCCTTAGTATCCGGGTTCCGGCCGAACCTCTGCGGGTATTGGTAGCGGGAACCCTGGACATCAGCCAGGAAAGCCCCTCCGGCGCCTCTGTCCCCATGCGCTATAACAGTTCTGCGGTTCTGCGCCTGGGGGCCGACCTCCGGTTTTTCAGGGGCATAGAGCTGGAAATTTCCGCCCCCCGGGCCTGGCTTGCCAACCAGGGAAGCCTTGCCGTTGCGGCCTATGCGGACCTGGACAGGGTACCCGCTCTGGGAATTGCGGACATCGACGGCAGGCGGGTCCTCTTTGAGCCCATCCCGAATAAGCTCCAGACCGTTTACCAGATCCCCCTCCGGCCCGGTCACGGCCTGCGGACTACCCCCTATGCAACAGTCCTGTCCGCGCTTATTCCCCCTTCTTCGTATCCCATCCTTTTCAGAATACTGCCGGTCATCAAGGGCCTGAGCGAAGAAATGGAAAACATGGTCTTTCACCTCAGCGCCAAGCCCATCCTGAGCGATGAGGGGGCGGTAAAGATCAGCTTCCGTTACCCGGAACAGCTCCACGGTAAACCCCTTACGGTCTTAATTGATGATACGGTGATCGAGCGGCCCGGGGAAGAACGGCTCCTTAAGGAGGGGGAACACCACCTGGTGATCCTCTCCGATGATTACCGGAACGAAAACCGCCGTTTCCTGGTGGAACGGTCCCGCACCCTGGATTTAGCCATAGCGTTGCAGGACCCCACCCCCCTGATCATCTTTGAAGCCCCGGAAAACGCTCGTATCTTCCTTGACAATGTCCCAATACCGGTCAGCCTGGGGTCGGTCCCGGTGGAACCGGGTTCCCACGAAGTACGGTTTCAGGTCAGCGACTACGCAATCATTAAAACCCTGGTCGTCCAGCGGGGAAAAACCTACCGGGTTGCCCTTACGGTGGACGTAAATATTGCCGAAAGCGACTAATTTTTCCCTTTTTTGTCTTTTCATTAATGTTTTTGCGATCCCTACCGATATTAATAATGTCGGACCTATAGTTCCCCTCCCAAATCACTATATATCCGATATGCCTCAAGGGCATGGCCGGCTTAGGACTTCGGTTCAAAGCCGGCTTTTTTTATGCAAAATCACTGCCGGACAGGGCAAAAGCATTTAACATTTGCCAAATAGAACATCATGAAGGAAATCTTGATTGAGAGCCGCTTTGAATTGTTTTCGTCTGGCACTCCGTTTCTTGTCTGTTTGGGTTGAACGTAAAAGTCTAAGCGCTATCTTTCGCAAGATATCCAGATTTTCC
>BNVE01000036.1 GCA_025997875.1 Spirochaetia bacterium | reverse complement strand
CCATTGTGGGGGCCGAATACCGGCTTAAAAGCCTTAATTTATGAAGTTTGTTGATCGGTTTTTTCCGGGTTGATATAAGCCCCTGACGTTCAATTTTGTGCATCCTGAATTGGTAGTACCCTTCCTCTACATCGTAATCTGTACCTTTGACTAAATGCCGTTCTTCAGGGTTACATCGTACTCTTACTTTTTTAATGGTGATATTTAATCGCCGTTCCATTTCTGCCATTGCAGCATCAATGTAATAGCGGATCTGTTCATCGGTAAAGGATGTGCCGTTTGTTGCCTTGAAGTCCGTCCCCCAGATCCATGTCCAACGGAAATCGTCTGGCGTACAGATTTCACCCCATTGTCCAGGGGGTGGATCATAATTGCCAAATGTCCATCCTATAGGACCAGTTGTCCCATAGCGTACCCAGTTTGAATAGGTATAATTTTCTGGGGCAGGGTCTATAATATCGAATTTGACACAACGGTAGGTATAAAGGCCGTCCGTAATACCCTGATTGTCAAAAATATCCCCCGCAGGGACAGAGGCGGGATCGGCGGCTGGATCGGCGCTAAATCCGGTTTCTGTCCAGACTTGCCAACCTTCCACGCCTTTTTTTAACCGCTCAACGCGGAAAGGACCGTTACCGATTAGTGAAATAATACCTTTAGTTTTTACGGATTGAACGAAAATTACATCCTTACTCATACCGCCTGTCTCCATTCAGTATGGCTATATCGCTTATCAACTGGTTCAGTAAAAGCCCTATCTATATCCCACCCCAACACCAGTATACGTTGGGATAAAGTTCTATATTTGACACCTATTTCTTTTGACCATTGTTTAAGGGTCATTGTTTTTCCGTTAAATGTGATATTGATATTCCTACTGGTATTATTCGCCTGGGTATCATCATCGGCCCAACGGCAATTTTCCGGACAATAGTTCCCGTCATTGTCTTCCCGGTCAATACTTAAATCGTCCCTATATCCGTTTTCCAATGCCCATTCCCTGAACGTAGGGTAATCATGCCATTCTGAACAAACAGTAATCCCCCTGTCATGGTAATCACGTTTTGCCCTTTCATTATGGGGTTGATCGCATCTGGCAATCATTTGTGTCCAAATATTATAAAGACGTTTCCCGGTATCGCCATGCGTTTTATTTGCTTTACTGGATTTTTCTTTGTGTAGACACCCGCAGCTTTGCGTATGCCACCCGCTTCTAAGATGATCCCCTCTGGCAATAATGGTATTTCCACAATCACACTTGCATAACCATCTTGATTTTCGGCTTTTATCATTTTCAAGACGTTCTACAACCGTCAACCTTCCAAATTTTTTACCTACTAAATCTTCGCTACCCATAATCTTACCTCTCACATAAGATTGCGGGGGTGAGTAGTGAGAGTACCCACCCCCGCTTAGATTCTATACCAATACGCCAAAGGCGTACAGATACCAATTTAACCCACCTGAAAGCCGGGGATTTGCTTCAGATACAGGGCATCAATTTCACAAACCTTAGCCTTGCCTTCATTGTCAAGAGCAATGGGCTGTCCGCTTGCGGCAATGATGGTTTGTCCCTTCCTGCTTTCGGAAACAACCGATACCAATGCCGGGGAATTATCGCCGCCGTTTTCTGCCCCGGATTTGGGTTCTGTTTTTTCCTTTTCCTCATTGGGGGAATCGGTCTGATTTTCACCCTCGCCTTTCGGTTTCGTTTCATCGGTAGATGCTTCAGGGGAATTATCGCCGCCGTTTTCCTCGGCGGTTTCGTCTCCCCCGGCTTCTCCCTGATGTTCCGCATTTTCTACGAGATTCTGATCCGGGGATGCACCCTGGGTTTCATTGCCCTGGGCGTTTTCCTCGGTGATCCCGTCCTGATCCCCCTGCGGGGATTTTTTCGGTCTTGCCATTTTACAGTCCTTGTTCGTAGTGAATATTCTTCACCAGGGCGCAGAATTCGGGGGCACTCACTTCCAGGGCACCGTAAAGGATTACCAGGAACGGAGTAACCGCTTTGTCCGTGGGATATAGGGGGTAGGTGCTTACGGGAAGCAACTGACCAAACCGGAACACGGGGGTAACGCGCTTTTCGGTAAGGAACAGCATAGAGCCAGTTCCGGGAAGATCGTCGTTGAGGTCTACAAAAACGGTAGTAGCCGCGCCGGAATCGCCAATCTGTACCATTTCCATTTTTACGGATCCGTCCTTTGCAGTCCGGGCAATGATATAGCCGGTAACGGGCTTTGCAAGGTTTGGCGTAATGATAAGCTGAATACCACCATTTGCCGCTACCGTTACAGCCGCGTCGCTGCCAATCGTTGTTCCTTCGGAAATACCATTGGGATTTACCGCATAAACGGTGTATTTGTAACCACCCACGTCTGACGTGAGGAACTTTGAACCAGACTGATTGGCAAGGGCTGCCCCAGCCACACTGGTAGGCGCAGCGGGCCGATCATTGGGATCCCCCGCAGCGGAAACAACGCCCTTCACATGGAAGAACTTGTCCGCACCGGTGTTGGCGCCGGAAAAGCGGATGCTGGATCCGATGGCGGTAGGATAATCGGGCAACTGATCAAAGGTCGCCTGTTGATCTTTGACCATCATGCGGATCCGGTCGGTGAACAACTCCTTAATGTCCTTGGCAAGAATAGCGGGGAAGAAGGCTTTGGAAATATCGCCGCCCCGATCCCATACTTGCCGGGCAATATCGTCAAACAAAGATTCGCCTCTAGTACCGATGCTATCCCCACGAATATCAATGATATTCGGGTTTTTGGACTTGCGGATAGCCGCAGGGAATCCGTCCCAATCGGTGGGGATTACAACGGAATCGCCGTGGAACATATTGAATTCTGCGCCTTTGCAGATCGTTTCCACACCCGCAATTTTTTCAGAGGTGTAGGCATCCTCAAAGGTGCGCACTAATTCCATCTGCTTTGTGATAGACCGGAAGGTCTGGAGGTATTTCTGTTCGTAGAATACCCTCGCCACGGCCTGATCGGTTGCGCGGGACTTCCCGCCTTCAGGGGTAGAAAGAAACCGGTAATCACCGTGGCTGGTGCGTCGGTTTTCTTCATGTACGGTTGATGCAACCGGCACGGTTTTCATGGTATTGAAAAGTTTGCAGTCCTCTTTCAATTCCGCTACCACGTTTACCATCGTGGTCTCGCAATTCTCGGGGATCATGGCCCGGCCGTTTATGAAACTGGCCGAATTAGTCCCGTAGCCCGCCGCAAGAGCTTTTTCAAGTTCCTCGGCGGACGGATTGCCCTGCTGGGCTTGTGTAGAAGCTCCGTCAAAATAACCCATCTTATTTTCCCTCCTCGCTTACGCGATTTTTAATGCCTTGGCAATGGTGGCACGATCTGCCGGGGTCATCTGATACCCGACAATGGTCATGGCTTTTTGCATTTCGCTTTCCAGCCTGGAACTCTCGAAAAGTGTGATCTCCTTGGCGTTGAAAGACTTTGCAAGGGCCTTTTGTGCCTGTTCAAATTCTTCCTTGGTCAGCACATCGCCGCCCGCAGAACCGGCTCCCGCACCGCCATTGGCGGGAAGGCTTTTTCCCATAGCCGCCTTTACGGTGTTAGGCTGGTTTCCGATTTTGGCAAGCATTTCCGCTACACCAACGATGCTTTCACCGAAATCCGCCTGGGATTTTTCAATCCCTTCATTACGCTTTAACAGCGTGTCCAGGGACTTATTGATCCCTTTCAACTCGCCAACAAGCGCAGTCATGATCTCGGTGGCATCGGCATAGGATTTCTTCATGTCATCGTCATCCCCATCGACATCGACATCGCCGGGTTCACCGCCGCCTTCGGAATTATCGAGATTCAGATCATCGTCTCCCGCATTTTCCCCTTTACCCTTTTTCTTGCCTTCTCCTTCTTCGGATCCGCCACCTAAGAGGCTCTTTTTGAAAGCGGCAACCCTTTCGGAAAACGTCAATTTCATGATTTTCCCTCCATGAAAATTTTAATGTCGCGGACGGCTGCCCGCGCAAGATCACTATCTAAACCCTGTTTAACCAGGAATTTGATCGCCTGTTCCCGTCCTTGAATTTCCCCGGTACTCAAAGCCGCCACAAGGCTACGGATTTTATCTTCCATTGCCGTATCGCCCCCGGTTTCCGTTACATTGACAGTACGGTTTCCCATGTTTTCAGGGATCAGTGCCCGCCCATCGGTAAAGGATTGATGATCCGTACCGGCCCCGGCACTCAAAGCCTTTACCAATTCAAAAGGCTCCAGGTAACTTTTTGCAAAAGCCGGGGAAACCGTGCTGTTCACCGGAGAAACCGTCAAGGCAAGATCATTCCATAAAACCTGGACGATCTTTTCCGCGCCACTCTTTATGTCCTTTATAATTTTAGGGAAAATCCCGCCAACGCTGGCTTTTACACGGGTAGATCCATCTTTCAATTTTGTAATCAGATCCCGCGCAACTTCATTGTTTTTATAGAGTTTGCCGACTACGATTGTCCTTTTTCCGTCCGTTTTTACTTCGATTGGTTCCCCTATAACCATTGAAGGGTCGGAAATAGTCTGCCCATCCGCGCCGCGCCGCTTATGGAGGTGGTCATAACTGATAACGCCGTTTGAAAGAAAATGCTCCTTGCTGCCCAGTAAAGCCCGCTGTAGGACTACTTGACCCTGAAGGTCAAGGTTTTCATTGGACGCTTCAACTTCAAAAATGAAATTGCCGTTTGCATCGGTATCCTTGTCCGGGTCCGCCTTGCGGATTACCAGATTGAGATAAATTTCATTTTCAAGCTCGTTATCCAGTACCATGATTCCCCAAAGGGCACAAAAAAGGGGCAACCAAAAACACCGATTTCTCGGTATTCTTGGCTGCCCCTTAATAGTGCAAGCCTATATCCCCCAAAAGAGGGGAATTTATAATGTTATTTCATAATATATGCAATAGAATTTATTTGTCAAGCCCCCTTTGTCAATTCTTCAATCTGGGAAATAAGCCGCTTTGAAACATGGATCGCATTCAAGGTCCGCTGCCTCTGCCATGCGCCCTCTGACGGTGCCCACCGGAACCCGTAGGACTTCAAAAGCGCCCTGACTTCTTCCCCCGGCTTGCCGTCAAAAATAAATTGCACCCGGTTTACATCCTCATTTTCTACCAGTTCGCCGCCCTGAAAGGTGATTTTTTCCACGGATTCCCTTACATCCAGTTTTTCTAGGGCTTCAATTTTCTGCTTCACGGTCCTTATGTTTGCGTTATTATTGGTCAAGGCATAAGGGGCAAAAGGTTTATCTTGCAAAAACCATTTTGAAGTGTCCAGCACATTGATCATCGTCTTTTCTGAATACCCAAACCCTTCCATGGTAGCCTTGGCCGCATCTTTGCCGCCCTTCTTAAAGGCCGCATTTATGGCTTTCATTTCCTCCTGGGCTTTCTGCAACCCTGCCAACTTTTTCCGGTAAAGGTCCAATGCTTCAGGGTTATCCCCAGATATGGCATGATTTTTCTTGGCGGTTTCCGCTTTGTCCAAGTAATACCCCGCTTTGTCATCCGCTTCAAAGGACTTCCTAAAGGCCCCCTCCACCTTTTTGAGGTGCGCCCGGTGGCGGCCCTCGCTGTGGTGTCCTACCAAAATCGGCTGCCCAAAGGGGATCACACTTGCCAATGATTCCGCCTTTTTATGCTGTGAATCGGCCTCGCTCCTGGCATCCGCCGCCCGCCCCTCGTACCGGCTGATCCGGTTTTCTTTCCGTTCTTCGTAATCTTCCCGTCCTATCATCTCTTTACCCCCAAAATTTCTTTACAAGATCCCTGCCATTTGTACCAGGTCCATACCACGCCACTGTTTCACGCTTTATACTTTTATTCATAGAAATTATCACATAACCATCTTTTTTAAATTCTCGCTCTAATTTCCTTATGATTTTTTCCCTAGCGTCCTTATCTTTTAATGAAAGCCTAGACGGGCTTCCAAACCGATCTACAAAATCATCCAAGGATCTTGCCTCAACAGCAGCAGGCATATACATTTTGTAGAGTTTTTCTTCATCCTCATCTCGTCCTATTTCCATTATATGCTCCTTTCGCTCTCTGCGATTATGCTGTCTTTCCCGCTTTATAATCTTTGCGCCATTCTTGATATTTCCGGTTTTCCTCATCCGTCCATCCTTGGATAGGAGCGTCCAATTTTGCTTCGGTAAACCTTTCAATCCATGCTTTCAAAACAGGAATAGACCGGCCCATTTTTTCGGGGGGACCAAAGGCATCCATTTCAGGGCTTTCCAAAAGGTCCATCATTGCCTTGTCCAACGCTGGGATGCACTTTTTACCGGCATGGAAGGCGCTTATCCCTAATTGCTTTGCCTTGGCTTTTACGCTCGCCTTTTCTTCCCTTTTCCCCATTATTTTCCCCCTGGATAGAATATTTTACCGTTTTTGTAGGTAACTTTTATGTGCCCGTAATATCCGTCCTTTCCATTTTTCCAGACAATTTCATTTTTCTTAACAGCCGGGTTACCTTCTGGGCAATATCGGCAACCATCCCTCGCCATAAAACACCCGGAACAAGAATCAATCAATGACGGTAACAGCATTTTAACCCCCTTTTATCCATCATCTTTATTTCAAAGAGTGCATGAGTTCTCTGCTCCTCCACTAAATGTGCAGCATAAACAGGCTCTGTCTCTTTCTTGACTTCGGACTTGTGTATAGCAATGTATGTATCAACAAAGACATCCTTGGATAGCTCGCCCTTCAAGTATAAGTCCTTGATATATTTCAATTTTTGTATGCTAGTGTATCTACGTCCTGTACCAGCACCACCAGCATGAAAATCAACGATTCTGATCGCGTTCATACCGTTCTCCTTTCCCCTTTTCAAAAAATCCAACTTTCATATTTTTCATTCCCCCTTACATCTTAAATATACAACCTATCTTGATAGGTTGTCAAGAGAAAAATGAATTTTATTCAAAAAAATTTAAAAAACTTGACTTTCCTATCTTGATAGCTTATCATGTCATTATGGCTAAAATAATGACATGTCCCCATTGCGGGGAAGAAATAACCCCAGAAGAATTTGCCGCCATAAGTGCCGGTTATCTTGGATCGATCACTTCGCCTAAGAAAGCACGTTCATCTGCCGAAAATGGTAAAAAAGGTGGTCGCCCCCAGGGAAGCAAAGACAGTAAGCCACGGAAAAAAGGCTAAATTACATAGTTTTATGGGTTCTGGAAAGGTGCATGGACGGTTATTCCTTTTCTTCTCCCAGGGCTTCATCAAACAACTTATCCAAAAAATCATCCGTTTCCTTATCGGCAATTTCAGCCTTGAATTCGGGGGCTCCAAAATCATACTCAAACTGTTCAGGCTTGAAATCACCGGCTAATCCCGCCGTACTTTTATTTTCTTCCACCATTGTTTCACCCTCCACTTTAATTATACAACCTAACGATAGCTTATTACAAGCCCTAAAACCGATTTTTTTACGGATTTTTCCCCTGCTGATATAAGTTTCGGCGGAAATCCGTCTTGACTATCACGGAATGACCATTTATCAACAAAATCTTTCACTCTGTCAAAGGAATCTTCATTGCCGGTATTCTGCAATACTACTGCCGGGGGAACATAGCGCCCCGTGAAGGGTACGACTGTTCCAGTTTCCTTGTCTTTAGTCCCGCCGTCCTTATACCGAAAAATGGCACGTTTCGCCGCTTCTTGCGGGGGTAAGTGCATATAGTGGGCTTCGGTCCTATACCCAGCCGCCTTAGTTCTCAATGTTTTTGCAATGGCGGATGTTGCCGTTTTCATTGTACCGTCAAGGACAACATTAAGCCCTCTTTTTATACACTTTGCAAGCATAAGCTCAAGAATGTCGCTTGATTCTTCATGCACATCATAGGCATTCCACCCCTTATACTCCGGTATCTCCTTTTTAATTTCGTCTGCGTCCAAAATAATGTATTTTTCTGGATCGTATGCGTTATTCTCAAACCAACTCTTACCACTTCCGCCCCGGCCCCCTAAAATCATAAAGGTGGGTTTTTCTCCATTCTGTGGCCTTGCACTTTTCAGCTTATTCGGCCTTAATAGTTTTGTCATTATTTTTTGATGAAGTTTTTTTCGTTTAGGAGAATACATTGCACTTTCCCCTTCTCCTGAAATTCTGTATTCATGGATGGTTTGCGGTCTACCTTTTAGCTTTTCATTGATCTCCCTTACCTTATCGGCAATCTCTGCGGCATCGTCTGTGCCTAAATTGTTGATGACACAAGCAACCCCTGCATCATTCGGCGTAGCGTTCGGGTCTATCCATTGTTTAGCCCAATCAGAAGCCTTGAAACTGGAAGGATCCACCCAGCTTTTATCACCTTTCCCTGCTTTGTTATTCTTCAATATTCCATCATTACGGATATGATGTTGTATTCCCTGGTCATTGGTAACGGTAACGCCGTCCTTCCCCTTGGCGGTTACAACGCCGCTCACTTCCTGCCCGGTATAAGCATCTTTCCCGGTAACATTATCCCCTTGGGCAACATTTGGCCCCTTGCCACCGCCCGCTGCTTTTGGTTTCGGTGCCGCCCCTGCGTCCTTTCCCTTTGGGGACTGTGATTGTTCCGGGGCCTTCCCTCTGCCCACCTGGGGCGAGGGCGGCGTTTTCCCTTTTTTTCCCGCTTCCAAGTCCTCTTTCGTTCCCACGCTTCCATCGGGGAGACGATAATAATAGGTGTAGCTTCCAGGGGATCCTTCCCGCTTGACGTATTTATGCGTTCCAGCTTTGGCGATCTCCTCTGCCCATTCAGAGACAGATTTCCGAATTATCTTATGCTTTGATACAACTACCCCCAATCGCTTCATTATTTGTTCCCCCTGTCCAGATTGAACATACTCTTGACAAATTGCGACTGCGGGATGCTTTTCAGTACCGTATCAATAGCCTTTTTCAAGTTCAAGAATCGGCCCAAAATATCATCTTTGCTTTCTACGTCCCCTAGAAAAATGTCGGCTTCCCCATCGGCTGCATACTTCAATCCGCCGTTCATTTTCTGCATAAATTCGGCGAAACCTTTTTGAGTACCTTCCAGCTTTTTAGCCAATTCCACGGAAACGGGATCAAGGCTTTCAAACATACTGCCCTGCTTTGCAAATTCTTCTACGCTCTTAAACTTGTCCTTGTCTATTGCCACCTGCATAGAAATATCAAGGGCATCATTCAACTCCCGGTTGATTGAATAACCGGCAAGCCCTTTATTTTCGACAAGCGGAGTCAAGGCTCGTAACATGGTCTGGCGGATACTCTTGCATCCGGGGCGGTTGAAACCCCGTAAATTTGCCTCATTAACCACCGATCCCAAAAGGGCCGTTTCAATAAAATCCTTACCGGCTGTGGTTAAGAAACCATTTTCCACCAGTTCACCGTCCGCATTTTCTCCTATCAAACCAGCTTCCTTGAATGTATTTATCAATGCCTGGGAAGCGTTCTGATCTTTATAGAGATCGCCCATTGTGTCAAAATCACCTATCTTTTTGGCAATAGTTTCAACAGTATCCTGATTCATCATTTTTGATACCTTTATTGCCTTTTCGGTCGGCCCCATTGTCTTTTTTCCGTCCGTGTTGAATTTTGCAAACTGTTCCGTACTGTACCCGCCTTTATTCTCCACCTCAAATACAACACGGGGATTCTTAAACTGGCCTACCTGATCCTCGGTAAACCCGAATTTCTTTGCCCGCTTTTTCAACGCCTCAATGTACTTTGCATCCGTTCCCTTTTTGGCGGCTATCTTCGATGACATGGTACGGTTATTCCCGGAGATAACAATACCATCCGTTGTAACAATAACCGGATTATCGAATTTCAATGCCCTGCCATCAAAATCAGAGGCGATATTCAAAACACCTTCTTTATTGGCTTCAAAATGTTCATAATCCCGGTCATTGATGGAAGATCCATCCGCATTGGTTGGGAAACCCGGCGTTTTATGGAAATCCTTTTCATCATGGGAAGCGGTCGGCGTGTCGGCTTCTACCAGTTTCCATTTTCCGGTCATGGTCTCTTTCCCTAACTGGATTTCATCTTCATCCCCGGTTACGGCCTTTGCAGATTGATATTTTTCTCGGATTGCGGATAGACCTTCGTTTGATCTAGGCGGGTGTGCATTCTCCTCGGAGGTTTCTTTTGTATAATCCGGGCGATTAAACTCCTGTATTTTCAGTTTTTTATTTCCCCGGTTTTCCATGTATCGCTTTGCCGCCTTTTCAGTTTTTGCCCGATATATCACCGTACCATTTTCAGTTACTACGTCAAAAAACTGATTTTTCTTATCAACCACCCCACCATCCTTCCTGGAAGGAGGAAGCTGATCGTTCTTGCCGCTTTCCCGCATTTTTCTGTTTCCGGCTTCGGTTTGTTTTCTGGAAGCTTCATCTTTTGCCCATTGCTCCCGGTTGCTTGCTTCAAATTCGGCAGAATGTTCATACTTAAATCTGTTTTTCTCCGCCAGTTTTTGAGCCTCGCCTATGGTATCGGCATAGGTATAACCGTGTTTGTCTTTCCCGTCTGCATTTGTCGAATCCGGCACTAAATAACCGTTGAAAACTTCTCCGTTATTTAGCTTTACCTTCCCCTTCTTTATTTGAAACAACCCATCGGGGGATTGCGGTATGCCGTCCTTCTTTGCGTTCTGGTTTCCCTTCATTCCCTCTGAACGGTTGCGGTGCTTTTCGTCATCCGATTCTTCCGGTTTCTCCGGAGGAATTATAGAAAGTTCTACGCCTTCTAACATAGCATCTTTCGCTTCATCAGCAGAGTAAATCTCACCTGTTTTTTTATCCGCTAATATAGCCCCCTTTGTAACCAATTCATTTAGCCTTTCCTGTAAGAACCTTAGACCCTTTTCATTGTTATAAAAACCTCCGCTATGCCCAGAATTAGGATCAGATGTATCTCTTGTTGTGTCAGTAAATTGAAAATGGGGATCATCATATAAAATCCGGCCATTTTTAGGGTCAGATAGGCGATCTTTTGACACCGTATCGCGTTTTTTTCCGATTCCGCTTGACTTTTCCCCGCCTTCATCGGCTTTAGGCGCTTCCGTTTTTTGTTCATTCGCCTTATCCGCAAGATACGATTGATACCCCTGCAATATATCAGCGTCTCCGCTGTTGAACGAATCGGGGGTACTAATCGTTTTTCCGTTAGAAATTGCTTCCTGAACGATGTCCTTTAGCTTTTTCTTTTCCCCGCCGCCCGGAACATTGAATTTTTTGTTGAGAAGTCTTTCGGCCCTTTCCACAAGGTCATTGTCGCCGTTTTGCCGCAAGGTTTCTTTGAACTCCTCAATACTGCCGCTTGCCCGGTTGTTATGACGGGTTTCATTCCGCTTGGTGTTTGCGGCTATGCGATTCGCTTTTTGTTCTGGCGTTTCGCTCATTCTTCTTGCTATGTCTAAGATTTTACTTGTCGGTCTTTTATTCTCCGACTTCTTTTTAGCGAGTTTTTGTACCATTCCATCCTGCTGTTCAGCCACATAGTTTGAAAGTTCCTGGACAAAGGGTAAAGGATGCCCTTCTTTATCATTGAACCGATCCCGGTTTTCAAGGATGATCTGCAACATTTCGTGCGCATCTTTGGCCCCGGCAATACGTTTCTTGATCGCCGATATTGCCATTTTTGCGCCCCGCGTCTGGCTGTCATACTTTGGCCGCCATTTTCCGGGGGCTATTTTGACGTGCTTTACTCCTTTCCAAACACGGATAGTACCCACTGGCAAACCGCCCTTTACCAGGGATTCAGCTTCCAGTAACGATTTTTTAAGCTGCGTTTTATCCGCCGTTTCAAGTTTAGAAAGATGATCCAAAATCAGCTTGCGGTATTTTTCAAGTTGGTCATTGCCTTCCTGGGCCTTGGCAAGCCTCCGTAAATAGTCCTCTGTCAAAAGAGCTTTGTTCAATCGCAATCCTAAATTTTTCACACCTTCCCCCCTATGCCGTCTTCATCCAGAATTTACCAAACTTGAAAACAAAGGACTTATTTATTGCCCTTTCTTTCTTCAATTCTTCTTTAACCACATCCATAGGCTTCAAATCACTCATAATGGCTTTAACATTTTGATCGATCAAGTCTTGTACGGGCGGTAATTTCTGGCTTGCTGCTTTTAATTCACGTTTTGCCTGTTCAAGGTAAACCGTATAATTCTTGTTTATACGCTCAACCTCAGCCTTGAATCTCTGAATATTAGCGGCGATTTCTTTAAGGCGGTCATCAACTTTTCCCGGCTTTATACCCTGCCTCTTAAACTTGGCTTGCAAGCCGTCTATAGTTCCCTGAATCTCCTTAACGTAATCACGCTCCCGTCTGTAGGTAGACTGCGCTTTTTCGTAACGCCATTTTTGCTGCTCTATGTCAGTTTCAACTTCCTTGATCCGGTAGGTTTCCGCCTTTTCTTTTTTACGCTTTTCAAGCTCCTTTTTAAGTGAATCCAGTTCCGTCTTTTGTTCCTTCATTTCAGCTTCCGCTTCGTCAAAATCTCGCCTGGCTTCGGGAAGATTATTATTGGCATGGTTAAGGTTTTGACTGTCTTTGAATAAAACCTCATAACGAGCTTCTTCAATACGCTGGTCTGATGCTACCTTTTCTTTTTCCAGACCTACCCTGAAGCTTGCCTTTTTAGCCGGGTCTTTGATTAAATCAAACTTCAATTCTTCCGGGTTTATATCGGAAATATCGTTTGATCGGTCGCCTTTGTAGCTCCATATTTCATCAATACGGCTCTTTTTTTCGTCATATTTCTGGTACATAAGGCTATCTATGGAATCAGCCATTAACGGATAGATAATATGGACATGACCCTGCTTGTTCCCCTGCCTCCATAATCGGCCCTCAACCTGCGTAGTTTCTGTAGGATTCCAGCCCAGCATACAATTATAAAGCGTTGTCGTATTACCATTCAATGAAACGCCTTCCTTTATGGCCTCCGATCCAATGACAACCTTAATCTTACCATTCGGATCATTAAAATCCTTTGTGATTCTGTCTCTTGCATCTTGGCTGGTTGCCCCACTCATAAATGCGATTGATTCAGGCGGCATACCCTTTGAAACCAAATAAGCCTTTGCACTGGAAAACTCACTTGTACCCCTGGGCAAATAGATAATCTGGCTATTCGTGGGCTGTTCCTTGTATTGCCTTGCAACTGATTCACACACAAAGGTCATTTTTGGGCTGGATTTCACAAAGTCTTTATTCTTTAACTTGATTGTTTCGTCCCCTATTTCAAGACCGTCCACAAGGGCCGGGCTTAACGCAAGGCTGCGTAGAGCGTTTATACCCTTCAATGTCGCCCCCGGATCCTCTTTGGGGTCCGCATTGGTCATATATTCTATGACCTTCTTTGCGATCTCTTTCTGTTCGCCGGTCATTTCAATCTGCGGTAGCTTAAGGCGTTTTCTCGGCCTCATAACCCCCGCTTCATCAGCGGTAACATAGTCCATATATTCGTGAATAAGGTTTTGGAGAGCGCCCAGATTCTTCCAGTTCTTCATAACCTCTTTCTCAATTATCTCGCCTTTCTGATCTACAGACCATTCAGTTTTTATTTCCGCAAACTGGGTCATGAATTCGTGCATATTGAATATGCGTAATTCTTTGAGTTTTTCGCGGGCCACAAGGGAAAGGATGTTGTAAACCTCAATAGGACTGTTTGTGAAGGGAGTTGCACTTAAACCAAATACATTGCGCCCGTTATTCTGTTTCTGAATAAGCTGCGTAATAGCAAAGAGCTTAACCGCCCTATCCGATGGTGTACCCCCGGTAAGCTTTGTAAACTCATTTGCAAGGTTTTCTTCTTTTCCCTTTTCGTCACGTTGTCCAAATGCTCTGGCAGCCTTGAAAACATTTTTGAATCCATGAATTTCATCCACGGTGATATGGTCAAATCCGGTGTTTTCCCAAAATAGGGCATTTTCTTTTGCTTTTGAGCCTTGACCAAGCATCTCCATGATTTTTTCTTGTTCATCGGCAAGCTTCTTTTGAGACTTTTTATCCTGAATAGCATCATCATCATAAATGGTCTGACTATCCATGATGTCAGTCCTTAACTGGCCATCAATCGTTTCATCCTTAAAAGTGATATTGGATAAAGCTTCAAATGTGCATACCGACAATGTTCCTTCCGGTATATTAAGCCCTTTATCACCGTTTTTATAACTTGCGATGCTTTTCTCTGATAGATTACCAAGCTCATTTACCTGAATATCTGGGAAATGCTGTTTTATCTCCCTTACCCATTTACTATAAACTGCTTTAGGAACACAAATAAGCGGCTTCTTTGCCCGACCCGTATTTATCTGGTTTACCGTTGCGGCGATCCCCTGACTTGTCTTTCCAATACCAACTTCATGTGCAAGTATGCCGTTTCCCTTGTTTGACAGGAAGGAAACACCGGCAACCTGGGGCTGTAGGAATGTGAATACCTTCTTTCCCTTATTGGTATTCATCCCCTCTACCAATATCGGTATTTTTGAGTAATCGGGATTTACCGTTGCGTTATACCGTTTATTCCAGGTTTCTTCCAGGGCTTTTCTCTGTTCATCGGTCATGCCTTCCCTTATAAACCGATTAAATAACCGTTCCGCACATTCCCGCCTAGCATCCCTTTTCTGGGCTTTTTCCATGAGCGCGGTTTCTTTACCGCTTTCCCGCGCTGTAGCCTTATCAGACCGTAATGACTTTTGGTTAATGTAATCAACTACATCCTGAAAGGTTATACTTTTTGGAATTTCAAACTGCGATATAGGGCTATCATCGGCAAGGTTTCCCCACCTCAATTTTGCCCATGAGAAGAACGCCATGCGTAAATTTTCTTCCCGGTTTTCGCCATAATGGACAATGTACTCTTTGGCAAAGTCTGATATGGGGGAAACGGATATATTGTCTGCTTTTTTTGGTTCGGGCCGTACAGCTTCCAAAAGGCTTTTATTAACCTGATAATTCTTTTCTCCCAGGGCTTCCCTGTCTTTTTCAAGCTGTTCAAGCTTGTCATAGATATTCCCGGATGCGTAGTTTGCAATACTGTACCAATTTCCGGCAGCATCCACGGTAAAATTGCCACTTGTTTGTAGGTGTTCTCTCTCGGATTCTGATAATTTGCCTACCTCAATGCGTCCATCGTAATCGGTTGCCTTCCATACCGGAAAATCCTTTTTATCCACAAGTATTCCGTATTTTTCGTTATATTCCTCGGCGGTCATATTCTTTCCGATTGAAGGTGTAAAGGTGTTTTTATCGGCCTTCTTACCTTTCGCTTCATCCGTCTGCCCGCCCCGGTCGCCCGCCGCATTCTCATTGCCTTCCATGGCCCGGCTGCGGTTTTCGTGTGCTTCTGCCTCGCCTTCCTTGACTTCGATATTTTGCTCTGCAATCAGTTGTTCGCTCTTTTCCCCGCCTTGTGTTACGGGCACCTTTGCAGGATCAATGGTATCAAGGGCTTCATCAAAGTCCATCCCATCAGGCAATCCAACATACTTTTCAAGGCCAAACCGGCCTATACGATCTGTTTCATTCCCGATGATATTCCCCTCATTTACCTCAAAATAGGAGTTATCAGAAAAGGCTGCTGAATCTCCCTTTTCTTTTCGTAGGATAATAATATCAGTTCCTACACCGGTAGTTCCAAAAGTCCCATTAGGCAAGCGCCACGCTTCCAGGAGCTTACCCTTCCCGGCGATCTGTTCTTTGGCATTGCTATTCTTACCCCGCAAAAATGAGGATGGTACAACCATTGCCAAAATGCCGCCATCCTTCAAAGTGTCAAGGCTTCGATCAAGGAAGTATTCATCTATTCGGGTATGTTCCTTGCCCTCTCCCATTCCCTTGTAAAGCCCGGTATAAGCCCCATAGGGCGGATTGCCCACCGCCACATCAAAAATTTTTCCGTCATACTTCTTTTTGGGCGTACGTCCGTTCATAAATAATTCCTGGAAAGCCCCTTGTTTTACATCCGCCTCCGGGTGGAGTATCCCCGCAATACGGGCGCTTGTTTCATCCAGTTCAAAAAGATTAAATTTTTCGGGGCGGCCCTCGGCAAAACGGCCCGTCCCTGCGGATGGTTCAATAACGGTTTTATCAGTCTGTGGCTTGTACTTGTCCACCAGGGACCATACTTTATCAACTACTTTTTGGGGGGTGTAGAATTCGTAAAGGGTGCCATGGGTGGATGCGCCTTCTTCGGCAAGTCCACCGGCCCCTTCATACTGGCGGAGAAGGTTTTTATCATCCTCCGTCATTTGATCATCTGTTTTTTTGGATAAAAGCTCTTTTACCTGGGCGCGAACATCTTTTAAAGATCTTCGCCCCCGGCGTTCAGGAATTCGCTCTCCAAATCGCTCTCTAGATTCATTAGACACGATTCCAGATGTACCTTGTCCATCGGGGCTCCCTGCGCCCGGCACATCGAGATCGCCGCTTCCTTCGCTCCTTCCAGACCGTACTGCCGTATCGTGTACGGAAAGTCCGCTTCGTCCAGTTCCAGTGTTATCTTTTCCGGCATTTTCGGCTCCTTGTATGTTTACAGTATCGCCTTGATTTCCGGGTTCGTCAACTGTTTTATCCTGAATTTTAGCGGCTTCCGCATCTATGGGGTTGTAAATCTCCCAAACTTTTTTCATAAGGGAGCGGTTTACCACTATCGATGGTTTCTCTTGCGGCACTGCGGGGGTCTTATCCTTTACTGCGGGGGCATCATTCTTTACGTTACTGGATTCCGCCGTTACATCGGCTTGTTTTACCGGCTTTTCGTACTTCTGGCGGTTTTCCTTTTTGGAAAAAATACTGTTCCATTTCAGCCGGTTTGATAGATATTCAAGGACGTGGGCGGCAAAGGTCTGTTTATCCGCCCCATACTGCTTTTCAATGTCGTGCTTTTTGTAATCATCATCCAATTTCTCCTGCTTTAGGCCGAAAATCTCTTTAAGGGCATTGAAGGGCTTTTTGAATGTTTCGGCATAGACGTACCACCAGCCTTTACCGTTCTTTTTGGGGATACGCCGGATATACTTATGGGAGAGGGCTTTTTCAATATCGTCCCATCCCCCGAAAGATTCACCAAAGGATTTTTCAATTTCCCCGGAATCGTTTCTAATCAGAATACCCAGGGATTTTTTAACTTCTCCATGTTTGTATTTTTCCTCAATCCCTTTAATACGCTTGCCCACTTCCCGCGCTCCCAAGCTATTGTATCTTTCGCTGCTATAAAGATTTCCAATAATCAGTTTCCCGCTCTTTTCAGCTACGGTAAATTTGACCATATCCTGCCAATCCCCGCCGCCAATAAAGGTAACGTAATCGCCGCCCATATCGAAAATTTCAAAGTTTTCAAGATCAAGCCCTTTAGGATACTTTTCAAGGTGGGTCAGTTTATACCTATTCCCAAAAATATCTATATCGCCGTCCTTATTCTTGAAAAATTCATAGAATGCTTGATCGAATTTGTTTTTCTTCGCAATCTTTTCAACATCCTGGCCTTCCAAAATGGCCTTTGTTACTACCGGCTTGCTCGTGATCTTGATACCCAGTTTAAGCATTTTCAATTCCTCCCTGTATAATTGGTTGTGAATACCATTTTTCTAAATTTTTCAGTACATCAATCTGCTTAAACTCCTTATAGGATATTTTCTTCGGGCATGATTGCCCGTATAGCCGTTTTAGCTTATTTCCAAAGGATTCATCATGTTTTATCATAATGTCTTTCATGGACTTACCTTTCTTTAACCAGTTACGAAAGGTCGAAAGGCAAATACCCCTCTTTTGCGCCCATTCCAGCGTTGTTTTTGTTTCACCCTCATAGGTAATCAAAGTATTTCCATAGGCATTAAGCACCTTAATATAATTACCCGTCATTACATAACCCCTTACGCCTTCAAAATATTCGCTACTCGATTAGAGATAGATTTAACCATTTTCCCGTGATACTGCTTTGACAATACCTTTTCCCGGAATTCCTCAATCGGCATAATGTCCACCTTCCCCAGGAATCCGGGGCGGTCATACTGCTTTAGGTATGCAGCGCGGGCATCATGCAGGGAGGGAAAGCCCAGCATCACCTTATCCTCATCATATTTTCCGGTTACGGGATCATTCTGGTGTACGATATAGACACTGGCGGCTTCTTCATCCGGCCCGATATACACATCCACATGATCGCCGTCCACCCCTTCCGTTCCCCTGATATATCCGTAATCAAACTGCATCTTTACGGACCATGGATGCCCGTCTTTGTCCTTTCCGCTGCGGACGCTCCCCCGCTTGTTTTCCACGGATATATTGAACCCTGCAAATTTATAACGATCTTCCAGTTCGTACCCGCTCCATGTAAGGCTTTTCTTTGTATCAGCTACTATATCTCCCCCAGTTGCCAAATTGAAAATCGCATTTACCCTGTCGGTGAATCCCGGTGTGGTATCGTTAGGATGATCAATTCCCCTGCCCTTGAATTCTTCCATGGCTGTATCCAGGGCTTTATCCCATATTTGCCCCTGGTTTTTAGTATGGGCAAGCAAAGCATCCACACCGCCGCTATAATACCGTACCCATATCCCCCGGCAATAGGGATGAAAGGCACCGTTTGCAACAAATTCCTTCTGGCCGCCCCAGTCCTTCCCGTCCCATATTGCAAATTTGGCAATAGGATCATTGATCTGGTCATTGGTAAGAGGGTGATCGCTCCATAAGACGATTACACCGTGCATCCTTTTACAGAATTTGCAAGTATTCCCGTCAATCACCTCTACGCGCTGGAAATAAACCTTTTCCCCTTCTTCCGCATGATGTACTTCATCCAGTAAGTAGGAATTATTCAGGGCGTTTTGTACCTCGGTATCGGCTATCATCTGAAAGTCCCGGTTGTGCCCAGTCATTCTGTCGAAAATATCCTGGCTTATCTGGCCCTTACTCTTTCGGCCCTTTACACCGTCAATAAGAATCTGCTTAATATCGGCCTTCATGTTATCCGCAACTTTGGTAATACGCTGCGCCGCCGAATTCTGCAATACCTGAATCCGCGCCATTTCCCCACGGGTTAAATCTTCCCCCAGGGCGGTCCGCATATTCTTTACGCTATCGGCTATCCAATCAAAGGTTTTGCCGTGGTATTTTACCGTGCTTAGGGGCGCGTCCGTAACATCTTTAAGATGATTGTATTTAAGCATCCGGCCCAGAATCCGGCCCAGGGCCTTACTGTCAAGGATTATTCTATCGGCCCCATGCAATTTGCGATTAAGAAACTTGTCCAGGATTTTTACGAAATCATCCCATTCAGATTGCTTTATGGGCGCTCCCGTTTCCGGGTTATAGATGATCTTGCCTTGATATTTGAGTATATCTGCCTTTGAAAGTACCCGTATTTCTGGCAATCCAAAATAGGCGGTAACGAATTTGTAAGTATCATTCACCGCCGCCGAAAAGCGGTTATACCATTTATAAATAAGATCCTCATGGGCACGGTAAAGGAATGGTTCACCCTTCCCGTGGTCATGCTTTTTCCTATCCTCTACAGATACGGGTATACCCAGGCGTTCAGATACTGCCCGCACCGCCTTCAAGAGTTTTTCCTGCTTATTTTGTGGGGTAATGTCTGTAAGGGATATGGAAAAATCTATGTTCATGCCGTTACCTGTTTACTTCCTTTTTATACAAACAATGCCGCCCACTATCAGGCTTTTCTGGAAAATAGGAAGGGAAGTAATGCCGTAACGGTCTGCAATATCGGGCGCATCCCCCACATCCACCTTGGCAAATATCACGGCAGGCTTGTTGTACTCTACAGGTTTCTGCGCTTCCACACCATCCAGTATTTCCGCAAAGTCTTTACATGATCCGCACCATTCTGCCCAAAAATCTACAAACACAATGCGGTTAGACCGGATAAAATCATAAAAGGTTTCCTCTGTTAAAACTTTCATACATCCGCCTACCTTTCAAAGTGCCAAAGAAAAATTAAGCCCCAAACCGCCAATATCAATAACATGAGGCCAATAGTAATAATCAATGGGAGTAGGATAAAAAACCACTTCCATTTTATTACATCCGCCACCCTTAGAATGATAAATACAAGGGTGGTTAAAATACCAATTATGGGGTATCCAGTATACACTTTTCTCATACCACTATCCTTATGGGCTTACCGCCCTGCAAAGACTTTTCTAAATCGCCCTCCGGCGCTCTTTGGTTTCCACCGTCACCAAAATCCCCTCCTTGTACTTCCGGGGTTTGTTGATCGGCGCCACCGCCAAAATCACCAGCCTCATTGCCGCCCCCTGCGTTTCCCCCATCCCCCCCGGCCATACCGTCCATTTCTCCGGGGTCTGTCATTCCCGCCATTCCTCCCTGTTGCTCCCCTTGGTAAAGCTGCACCGCCGATTGATTCATGGGAATATCGGCCCAATCCATTTTTAATGGTTTAAGTCCCTTTTCTTCCCGTTTCTCATTCAAGGTCTTGAAGGTTTCCATCTCTACCTTATCCAGATCAAGGACTTCCTTCGGATCCTCCCTCTCATATCCTACGAATTCAAGTTGATAATCGGGGAAAAACTTCTCGATGATCTGATTCAGGTAGGATTGTAAATAACCAAGGACATTCCCCAGAACACGGCTTTTATTTTCAGTGTACTTATGCTTTGCATCCCCATTAAATAACGGCTGCGCTTTACTGGTCTGCAAACCTATATCATCTATGGACGTACCGAAAATAGAACATACCGCCGATGTAAGGTAATCATTCCATTGCTGGAATTCCATTTCCTTGTTTGTCCCATTCAAGGAAACCCATTTTATTTGATTCTGCCCTTCGCTTTTTTGCCGCCCGCTGGGGATTATGGGGATCCTCCACTGGCTTGTGGGACTGCCGCTCATAATGTCGTAGATGTAATCTTCCATCTGTTCAACGGTTTCCTGGCTTGCGTCCCCGTCAATCAGGAGCATCCCACGCGGTAACTTATTTTCGGTAAAATACCCGGCGTTGTACTGGAATGTATTTATAAAAGCCGTAATAAGGTCAATGCACTTTTCAACATAGGATTGCCCATAAAAGGAATAGTCCAATTCGGTACGGGCATTTTGGAAGTCAAAGACCATTTCGTTTTGCGTGTAAAAGGCATAGGGGATATGGTCAACAACCTGGACGTACTTTATATTTTCCGGGTTCTCTTGCCCCGGTAACACCTTCTCAATAGTTGCACTGTCTATTGCCCAAAAATCATACGGCTTACCATTCCGGCTATATCGTATTTCCGTTGCCATTTGATCCAAGTCAAACATATCATTCAGGATTTTGGTACAGAATTTTATAAAGGTATCTTCCCGGCTATCGTCTTTTTCTCTGCCGGTCATAATCAAGAATTTTTCAATGGCATCCGCTTCTTTGGAAGATTTACCTTGAACCTTAGATATATCTTCCCCTTTTTTCAGGATAATAAAACCGCGTAAATTGTTGTTTGTAGCGGGCTTCAGATAGGGTTCGATATGGCGGGTAAGATTCAGTTTACAAAGATTTATAATCCACGCTTTTGAAGCGACACGGCGTAAAGTCTTACAGGATATTCCCCGGTACTGGCTCCGGTCTGCGGTTCTTAAATTACCGTAGCGGTTATCAACCATCGAAAGGGGGTCATAAAGGGCGGATTGGAGTCCGTTACCGTTCCCCGCGTCCCGCCTATACGCGCCTATGTTTGCATTACGGCGATACATCCTTTGGAGTTCCCGGTTTATGTCTACAGGCGTGGGCTGCTGGATAATACTACCGATTGGCACGGGCTATGCCTCCTAATACAGAATTAAGAGATTTACCGCGCTTTGCCGGGGTCAGATTCGGGGCTGCGCTGCTTTCGGGTTTCTGATTAGATTCTACTGCATCCTTATTTTTATTTCTAGCCCTTTGTTCATAGAAATTCAACTTTGTCTCCGTGGTCTCCACCACGGCGCAATTTGCCATTGCCAAAGCCCAAAAGCTATCGGCGTGTCCGTCCTCATCCCTCTGGCTATCATAACGGAATACCCCACCCGCTAAGGCGGTTCGTTTGATTGAATGTACCTGTCTTTGAAACTTTTTATCGTTATGCAATAGGAATTCCTTATTTTCAAGACCGTTACGCACTCCAATAGCAAGCATTTCTTTTGAGGCCGTGGTAAACTGTATGCCCTCTATACGGGTTGCCCCGAATTCCTCTTGTAAGTCCTCGCACATTTCCAGGCCGATCCCGGTCTGGTCAATCATACCCCGTACAACGGGCAATCCCCGCATAATTTTACGCATATTGTCTTTTTGGATTCTGAATTTGGTATTTACCATCTCAATTTCTGCTACTGTCTGCTTTTTACCATTTGGAAGCTGCCCCAGTAGGAAAATAACAGAAGCATCCCGGAAGCGGGCAACATCATAGCCCAGGAATAGCCGCCCGTGTTTATCCGGGTCATACCCTAGTAAGAGATCGTCAACGGTCTTAAACGCCTTTATCTCTATACCGTTATCGTCAACCGGTTCCCCTTCACCTTCAGATAATTCACCATTACGATCCCCTTCCCTCATTCCGGGGGTATTGGAATATATCAAATCCAGGGAAATATAGCTTAATGCGGAATCAATAAAGGCGCATTCAAATTCCTGTTGAAAATCTTCCAAAAACATTGAATGAAAAATTGTCTTTAAGGTTTCCGTACCAAAAAACTCTACCCGTTCCTCCGTTTCCATGTGTGGGGCAAGTTGTACCGCATCCGCGATCTTTTCTTTTATACACAATGCCGTAGAAGCCCACCACGGCACCACATAACGGGCAAAATGCGGGTATTCTTTCCGATCATTGAAAATTTCAAAAAATGTGCCCATCTTGCCGAGGGGAGTTGATCCTATCTCGATGCAACCCCCACGGGCAATAACTGGTAAACCGGCTGTATAAATAATGCGGGTACGGTTCGGGGGGTATATCCCCATTTCGTCAAAAACAATATCCCCACCCCGGCCCCGTGGAGGGCGACAAGAAATAGAGAGCAACCTAGACGTGGATTTTTTACCCTTATCGTAAAACTCTAATGATGTTTTTGTCTCTGAAACAAGCTCTTTTTTGTATTTCTTGGGAATGGAATGGTAAAACTCCTTGGCATAGGTGATTTTTTCCTTTGCATCATCCTCATTGTAGGAAACAAATTGGCGCGTGTACTTAAATCGGGCTTTATCGTTTGACTTGATTATGCCCTTCAGGGCCACGTCAAAGGAGAATCCCGTCCGTCTAGACTTTAAGACGATAGAGTATTTGTTTATATCCCTTATGTGATCCTGTTGCCAAAAGTCCAGGTCTATAGGCTTCTGGTCAACCTTTATGAATGAATCAGCGTAATTCAGGCGTTCCTCTGCGGTAAATAGGCCCATTTTATAGAGTTTTATAGAGCATCAAGGCTAAAGCTCTTGTATCAAATCGCCTTTCGGCATTTCTACAAGGCTTGCAACCTTACTCAAATCGTCTTTTACCTTTCTGGTAGTTTTCTTAACCGAAAGCCGTTCCATGATTATTTCCAATGTTTCCTCCTCCCCATTATCCCCTCCATCTGCCGAATTCACCAACTTTTTCAATTCTTTGAAGAAAGCTATTGCCTTTTCCCGGTCTGCCATATTGAATACCCTCATGGCCTGTGCCCCAGAAACTTTATAATCTATACTGTCAATCGCCATTCTCTGTTCCCGTGATAGGTCTTTTATATCCTTTAGGTATTCTCCCGTTACAATTATGGGTTCCCCGTCTTTATCCACGCCCATTGTAACGGACTTGAATTCCACAAAATCCTTAATGTCAAAAAAAAGCCGGTGCTTTTCCAGTTCAATAATCTGGCTGTAGACTTCATCCACATCATTCTTTACCTTTTCGTCCATCACCCTATGAATTGCCGTGATAATTTCGGGCTTTTGCCTTAATTGATAGCCCACCTGAAAGGCGGATGTGGTTTTATATCCAGCTTTAACGGCGGCCTTTGTCTGCGACTGGAATGAATCGGACCCCGGCAACGTGTACCAAAACACAAAAGCCTTTTCCTTTAAGGTAAGTTTTAGATCATCCAGCCCCAGGGCGGATAAATCGACTATCTGACCATCGGGGAGAGAAATTAAATTATTTCCGGTTTTTTCCTTTGCGATTTTCTTCGCTACCGGATTATTCTTTCCTTTCCCAGCTGCCATATCAGCCCTCTTTGGAGGTTTCCGGCCCTCCGCTCTGGGGGCATATATGCTCTTTATGTCCGCGCTGCAACCTCCCGGATTCCGTTACAAGATGCGTTTCATCCAGCTCCACGGGGATTGGTTGCCCTTGTTGGGAAGCAATATATCTTATTTCCTTACCGCACTTCGGACATTTTACCATTTTTCAGCTTCCTATCGTCCTTCATCTGTTCCCGAAACATATTCAGAAATTCCATGTAATTATTTGCCCCATATCGGCGGCGATCCGTATAAATATCATAATCAAACCGTCCTTTTGAGAGAAGGTGATCCGAAATTCGTATAATATACCGCCGTCCCCGCGTCCATACTTCCAGATACCGGGACTTTGAATATTTTGAAAAGGATACCCATACATCCAGCCCCATTCCCGTGATATCTCCTATGACATGGGCGGTAATCTTTCGGATATTGGTCTTTAACGTGGTCGACGGGCGTTTCCGCTGCGCCGGTGGAGCTTTCCCTCCCATTTTTGCTATGGCCCCTTCGGGCTTTCACTGATAATTACCCCCAGCCCCGGATTCCTTTCAGGGCAATGATGCTCCCTAAAGCCCGCTACACGCCGCCCGCTTTCCGTAATCAGATATTCCGCCGTTACCTCCACGGCAATCGGATCCCCGGCGTTCCCCATACTGGGCGCTCTTGTTATGTACCGCACTTCCTTATGGCAATTCAGGCAAAAAAACATCCCGCGTCTCACCTATTCACCACAACGGTAAGCCGGGTCTTTGGTTTGGACTTCGGGCCATCAAAACCCTCCAGCATTTCTTCCAGGCCATGACGCTGCCATACTTGATTATAATAATAATGAGTTATTTTCCCATTATCGTAGATAAGGAATAACGTACCGTAGAATCTCCTTCTACAGGCTATTTTGACTTTTTCGGCAATGTCAAAATCTATTGTAAGCTCCAGCCCTTCTGTGTCAGGATGGGTAGTTTCAACAAAGGCAACAGGTCTACCATCCTCAAAGGTCATTTTTACGCCGCCCGAAAAATTCTTTTTGGCTTTATCTTCCAAAAATAACATGATATTTTGTACAGGTGTTTCCAGCATTTCCAGCTTCCTACCGAGAAAAGAACAGCCGGGTCAGGGCGTTCATAAAGATTGCAGGGGTTTCAATTTTTTATCTAAAATTCTGGACATCCAGAATTTCATTTTTTGGCCTTTAGTTCCTCCAGTAATTCATGCGGCCCCTTGCGTCCGTCCTTGACAAGGGCAATATCCACCCGTTGACCGCCAACGAAAAGGTTTATGACTAGGTAATTTTCGATTTTCGCGCCGTCAAAGGATTTGGTTTGCAGGGCTTTTTGAATGATTGAATGGATCATGCGGAGCCAATCGGAAAAATCCTTGTCTTTTAAGTCTCCCAGGGCCATGATGTGTCCATCGGTCTGTTCGAATTTAAAGTAATTAAATAACCTTTCTTCAAGGGCTTTATATTTTCGCCACTTAAAGATACCTTGTAAAGTCATACATAGGCCCCTTTCATAAAGTTTATTATACATGTCATACAAATTTTATGCAACCACCTCATTTTTCCCGTTATCCTACAATGGTTCCCTTAAAAATGGACTTTACCCGGTGTAACCCCGGCGTTATTTCTGCCCCGGAATTATTCAGGATTGCGATCTCCTCCGGCTTGTACTCTATCCCATCCGCACAATAAACCCGGCCCGTTTCCAGGTGGATCGCTATTTCTTGCCCCAAGATCGCACTATCCATGTATTCCCAGCCGGGCTTAAACTCTTTTGGCATTATTGCACCACCCGCTTTGCACTACTTAAAGGTATAGGAACAAATACACTAAATTGCCAACAAATCATTCCCTCCGGTGGATCAAAACCGTAATTGTGATCTTTCCCTTGTGTTTTCCTCAAAGGGGTATACTCGACTTCAAGCAACACTGGACCATACTCATCCGGTATCACTACATCCGGAGGTGCAAGGTAGGTGTATCGACATCCGCTATGTTTTCCCCATAGACAACCTTCTTCTTGAATCTTAGTCCATGCCTCTTCAGTTGTTCGATGATAAAATATCATTTACCCCCCGTCTTTCCTTTTTTAGACTTTTAATTATGCCTCCTCCTTTTTTTCCCGTTCTCCCTCCAGAATTATCCTTACCACTTCATCAGCATAGGGTTCGTCCAGATTACAAACAACATATTTCTGATTCATTTTTTTACCAGTAATACATTCATAATCTCGTGTAAAAACCATTATTGCGTTTTCCAAAAGAGCGCCTTCTGGACACCTAAAATATCCACCCGGCTCTATTGCAGCCATTTCTTCAAATCGTTTTCGATTGATGACAATAAATTTTTCGTCCAACTCCGCTTCCAGTTTTTTATCATTCATAGCGCATCCTCCTCTACCTCGATCATTATTTCCATCCCGGACTTGCCTTGTGTCCAGTATTTTGTAGGATGTTCGTCAAATACCTGGCTATCGTCCTTGTAAACCCCTATCTGGGTTAAGCAGTCTTTCACGGGCTTAATTAGATTATCCGCATCGGGTTTTACCGTATGGGGTACAATCTGCCCATGTAGCCCTGTAACTTTATGAAAAAAGAATGTTGCTGTTAAGATGACCGGCCCTGTGATCATCGGCTTACGCTGCGTGAGAAAATTGATCTGAATAGCCTCTTTCCATGCGTCCGTGGTATCAGGATTGTAGAAATTCCCATACTTCCCCTTGCGGGGCCGGGGCTGCGCCTTCGGTTCACCTTCCACAAACAGTTTATAAATTATCTTCCTCATATTACCGCTCCTAATTCAATACTTGCCGGGACATATAGATGCAATCTCTTGGAATCCTTATACCGCTTCCCTGAACAAAAGCTTCATAAAATACTGCATCCCCGGCCCGAATATCATCTTGCCGAAAGGTGGACATATTGCAGTATTCCAAATACCCAATCTCATCTTGGTCCAAATGCCTTATATCATGACTAAATCGAAAAAGACCGAATCCCTTATTAAGGTCTACCAGATATGACTTCATATCTCCCCCATTTCCTTATATTTTGGCTTTATATCCCCGTGTAACCGTGTCCCGCATTTTGGGCACATCAAAGATATTTCCCCCACAACCTGTAGGGCTTCTTCCTTCAGGGATGCCCGCATATTCCACGCTGCCCGCGCCGCCGTTCTGGTCCTCTTGATTCCGGTGCTGGCGTGGCAATCTTCGCATGTTGCCATGAAATCATCATCATCAAACTGTTCTACAATGATTTTACGGCCCCCACAAAATGGGCAACGCCTTACTTCCCCCTTCATTCGCCCTCATCCTCTTCATAGCAATCTTCACATATTCCCGTTTGAGGGGATTCGTTCCAGGCGGTAATGGGTTCACCGCACCCTTCGCAAAGAATATCCTCACCTTCCTCTTGCCTCGGATCGGAAAAGGAAGCATTGTCCGGGTGATATATTAAGCTCATTCCGCATCCCCCGTGAATTGCCATAAGCCCAGGGAACCTTTTACAGATACCGGCTTATCCCACGGCTCCGGGTCTCTTAAAAGCCAATGGTATAGCCCCGGTTGCGCCCATTCACTATCTGAATCCTGGACACAATCGTATATCTCTACGGACCCCAGGATAAAACCATTGAACCGTTTGCAAAGTTCAATTTTGTTTTCGATGTCTACGATCATAGGGTTGGGCGCTCCCCGCAGCCAATGGGAAGACGGGGCGTTATTATCCCACCGGAGGGAGGCGTGAATCAGAATCCGGCCCCGGAATTTTGTTTTCCAAGTCCGATTTTCTACCGGTTTTCCATTAAACATGATCCACCACGCCCAAGGATTTTGAACGGATAGGGCTTTCATTGTAAGTTTCATTCTCTATTCCTTTACAAAAATATAGCTTGAAATTTGCCGTATTCCCTCGACAATCGGGATATAGTGTACGGGAATAATCGGCAATATTTGTTTCCCCGGCAAAGAGGAATGATAAAAGCCTTGTGCTTTTTCATTGGCCGCCTTGAATTGTTCCAGGGTATTTACGCCCCGGAATACCGCCTCGATTTCCGCCCAGTCTTTATCACATGAATCACTACTGCCGAATTTCTGAAACTCTGTTTTATCGCCGTTGAATTCCGCCGTTATGTAGCAATTAGCGTAATCGTCAATAAAAAGAATTGTATGCCGTGTCATTTTGTCTGCCTCCCTTAATTTTTATTATAGGTATTTATAATAATACCCGTTGAATCCCCGGACCCGTACCGCCGCATGGCGTGAATTAACAGATGATTCTCTTTTCTTAGGTTTGATCGAAACGGCTTTGATCCCTTTTTCAGATAAAACTTGTCATTTTTGTAATAATAAAGCCCCCATCCTTCAGGCAATTTCTCCACCGGGATGAGTTTATCAGGGCATACAAAATACCGCAGATTTCCCAGATGTTCCCGTTCTATCAAAAACGCTTCTGGCATTCCCCAGACACTCTTGAACATTATCTTTTTTCCTCCGGCCTTTTCCGATTGTTCCGCCGCAAGCCTGTCCATAGTTGGGGAATGGCGGTTCGTTGCATAAAATAATTGTTGCGCCCAATACGGTACACGGTATTTTATCCGGCAATCCTTGTACTTATCCACATTAAAGTCAGACAAAGACATTTTAATCTCGAAAAGGGTAGTACCATTAAACCCAAAGGACAAAACATCCGGCTCCTCTTGGGAAACATAGCTTTTATATTCATAGAGGGCTACTTTTTCGGCGAATCGCTGGGCCGTTTTTAGGCATAATTCTGAATGTGTTATGCCGTAGTTTGGTTTTACTGCCCCGACTTCAAGTAATTCACTCATGCCGGATGCTTCTCTTTGAGTAATTCGTGGTTATCATGGATATTGCCGATGATCTCTACATAATTCTCGTATAGTATATCACCTAGCCCATTATTGGCTTGATTACATTTTCCATGTTCCAAATCTTCCTGAAAAGATGGAACACTATCCACATACCATAGGCCCCATTCATCTAATAATTCGATTTCCCCCCTACCGACTTTCTCAAAATTTGGATCAAGTACGTCAACAATATCACCCTCAAAAATCATTTTATTGTTACGGTCCTTAAATCCCGTGTACTGCCCTATGGTTTCAAGTTGGACATCGTAATTAAAAGGATTCACATTTGTGTGTCCAGCAATGGATATATACTCTCCATTATCAATACCATAGGCGTGATGAAATAAATCCCCGTATATCCATTCCCCGGTATCTTTACGCTTTCCACGGAAAATTATCTCCCTCATTCTTCTTCTCCTTTCGTATAATTTGCACATCCACTCAAATAAGCGCATGGTACACTGGCATTACAACTGCCCTTACACCTTGATTTTGATACACACACCTTATTTTCCCGGCAATCGGCGCAACAAGGTTTTTCTTCCTCCCCCTCGCTCATTCTCTTTTCCGTCCTTTCCGCAAAACAAAAGCGTCTATATCCAGCCAACGATGGATCGTGTCGATATGTTCTCCACCTCCGGGATACCGTGTCCAAACAAACCAGCTTAGGGATTGCATACCGGTAGTTATCAATCCATCGTGGCGGATTTCCCTTGAAAGCATGGGGTAGCGGTTAAAGGTATAGACATATTTCAAAGGCCATTCTGAATTCTGGAAAATCCCCGTACCAACCTTATTGAATCGACATATACCCTGTAAATAGGTGGTAGGGGCAAGCAGGGCAAATTCCACTGAAAATATCTTAAAACAATGCTCCACCCACTTATTAAAAAGTCTAAAGGGAGGATTCATTATCCCGTATTCAAAAGCATTATCGCCGCAAGGAGGATCAACCCATATTGTGAAAAAATCACACCCCATTTTTATATCTTTGGCATAGATACCATATTGGTATTTTTCAATAACCCTGGGGATTGCCCCTCCCCCATAACAGAGATCGGCAATTTGTGAATCTTCAGGCCAACGCCCTAAAACATGGGCCTTCATAAATTCATCCGTCAAACAATGGGGGGTTTGATAAAAATCCGCCTCGCTCCGATCCGCCCTGGGACGGTTCCTAGAAAAGTTCTTGCCCTTATCCATGATTTTCCCCCTCTATAACAATTTCGCCATGAACATTAAGGTGTAGACACGTTTCGTGAAACAATCTTTGTGCCGATTTAACTGCGTCTTTTTCGTCATACCCCTCATTGCCATTATAAATATCCTTAGCCAAGGCTAAAAAATCCTTTGCGGGAAGATTAAAAATTTGCATCATTCTGGTTTCCTCCAAATCGGGTATAGGTCGCATTAAATAGCCATTACAAGCCGGGCAACGTAACATCCCTTTTTTACGTAATTCAATAAATAAGGCTGATTCTTCTCCGGTTTCAGATACATCCAAAACACTTTTGCAACAATCGCACTGTAACCTCATTCTGATTTCCTCCAGTTTTCAGGTGGTGGTAGGGCTGCAACAAGAATTTCTGCCGGTTTAGGATGCGAACCATCACAATAAGTTTGGGCAAAAAATTCCTTCACTCCGATATAACGACCGGAAACCCACGGCTCATCCTTTCCCTGTCGCCACCAAACCAACGCATTACCCGGTAATGGCTTCCCGTTTTCTTCCTCCCACTCGGTGAGAGTTAGACAACGGGGATTTTCAAGTATTCCGATAGCCTTATGTATTCGTGAAGCCGCCATTTTACAAAAATCCCTGTCCATTCCCATAAGCGGGGTAATATACCCTTCCGCTTCTTCCAAAATCTTAATGACCTCTTTCACTTATTTTCCTCCGTTTATTCCATGCTTCGATGGCCTTATTAATATCTTTTGACATGGGCGTAGAAGGACGGATTTTGCAATTTATGTTATGGCATGAGTACCATTTATTCCCGTCCATTACAGTAATCAGTACTGGTTTGCCCCCACAAAACGGACACGATTTTAATTCAGGCATCATTAACCTCCTGCCTTTTCTGATCTATAAAATCTTTCCTGTTATGTTGCCGATAATCAGCGCCGGTAAATTTGAGCATCATCCCATCCTCGGTGATTCGGGAAATTACATCATTGTCAAAAAACCGTTCAAGGCATTTTTCACACCCCGCCTCACCATTAAGGCAATCAATCCGTAAATGGCGATTTGATATGAGTATCAAGGGCTTCATGTTTTCGTGCCGTTTGTTGATTACATGGGATAACCAATTTAGATCCCAATCCGATCCCTTTGATCGGCC
>BNVE01000035.1 GCA_025997875.1 Spirochaetia bacterium | reverse complement strand
CGCGGCCAAATAGTGACGATAGATGCCATTGGAACCCAGAAAGAAATCGCGGAAAAGATACGGAAAGGCAAGGGGGACTATGTATTGGCGGTAAAAGAGAATCAAAAAAACCTGCATGAGGATATACGAGAGTATTTCAGCGAAGAAAAGTTCCTCAAAGCGATAGAGGAACAGGGGGGATACCGGCAAACGGGGGAACGGGAACGAAGTCAATACGAGAAACGGGAGTATTGGCAGACCAATGACGTAAAATGGCTGCCCCAACGGAAAGAATGGGCAGGATTGAACAGTATTGGGATGACCAAAACGACGATTTTACATGATGACGGCACGCAAAGTGAAGAAACACGGTATTACCTAACGAGTTTTGAACAACATCTTGAGGCCGTCCTCTCGCTCTGATGTTTCATGCGTTTGTCGTGCTACAAAAGGAATGGGCTATTGACGAAACCTATGAGGCAAAAGCCCATATTACCCTTGGATACCCCGCCGGGGAAGTTACTTATGTAAAACCCCGTAAAGAAAACCGTATAAAAGTAGTGGGGTAAGAAGGCCCCGCAAGGTAAAAAAGGCACAATTTGCCTGTTTTTAGGCGTTTTTGTAATAAAATTGGAATATCTGGAATATCAACAACAAGAACCTGGAACCTGGAACTCTACGCCAGGAGCGAAGATGGCCGGGAAGCGGTTTTGGGGAGTTCCTGGGTATAAGCTCAATGAAAAATGTAACTAAAAAGCAGTTGCAAATTTTCAAAAAAATCTGTATATTTAATTATGAGTAAGATCGAAAAGTTGATAAAGCGGTTTAAAAATAAACCAAAGGATTTTACTTATGATGAGCTATGCAGGATAATGACAAGTTTGGGTTATGTTGAAGATAATCAAGGGAAAACCTCTGGTTCCCGGGTTTGTTTTTATAGTGAGCAAACCGGTCATTTGATACATCTTCACAAACCGCATCCTGTGCATATTTTAAAACAATATCAAATTGAATTGATTCTGGAAGACTTACAAGGGAGAAAATTGATATGAAAGATGTACTAACATATAAAGATCATGTTGGGTCTGTTCATTTTAATTCTGAAGATGAAGTATTTTATGGAAAAATTGAAGGTATTGATGATCTTATAATGTTTGAAGGCAATTCTGTCGGTGAATTAAAACGGGCATTTCAGGGGTCTGTAGAGGATTATATTCAAACATGCAAGAAATATAATAAGGATGTTGAAAAATCCTATAAGGGTAGTTTTAATGTTCGTATAAATCCGGATTTGCATAAAAAGGTAAAAAGGGCGGCCGTAAGAATGGGATTATCATTAAATCAGTTTATGCAAAAAGCCGTCGAAGATGAATTGAATCATATAGAGGCCCGGGTTTAGATATATCTGATGTCTGTAAGTCAATTGAGAAATAGAGTTAATATACATCAATTCCGTGTTTCACGTGAAACAGTCCCCGTGCCGCCCAAAGAATGGCAGCGGTCCGTCAGAAGCCGCTGTTAAAAAGTTTTACTCGTGCTCCTCAACTTTATCTTTTTTGATTATGGCATAGCAGGCCAGGCCCGTTAAAATTACCAGGGCTGCCATACCGCCGATAAGGGCAAGGATGGGCAGCCTGAAATCGTCGTGCAGGATCTGATAGCTCGCAATAAGGCCAAAGAGGATAAAAACTCCGGCGGATATCAACTTTATTTTCCGTTCTGGAATTTTCTTTCGCAGGATAGTACCTACCACAATGCCCATGCCGTCGGCAATGACCATGCCGGTGGTGGTGCCCAGGAGAATAAAGGCCGGCGAATCGGGAAATTTGGTAGCCAGGGTTATGGTCATTAACTGGGTCTTATCCCCCATCTCGGCAATAAAAAAAGCGATAGCCACGGTAACAACGGCGCCGAAGCGGGTAGTACGGTTTTCTTCGCCCTCCAGTTTATCCCCCCGGATGGTCCATAAACCGAACAGGATAAAGGACAGGGCCGCCAGGATCTGGATGATCATCTGAATAGTCTCGAAGCGGGTAATAAAATTTCCCACCGCCACCGCCAGGGCGTGGTTGATCATGGTCGCCAAAAAGACTCCTATCATCACCTTAGAGGCCTTGTATTTTGCGGCAAAGGCAATAGCCAGAAGCTGTGTCTTGTCCCCCATTTCTGCCAGCACCACCGCGCCCGCCGAAAACAGATAAGCCGTTAAAACTGAATTCATGCTGTTCTCCTCTTTTTAATCCTATTAAATATATGGTTTTTATAGGATTATACCAAATCAATAATGAATCATTATGGTTGTCCCCTATTCTTCTATGGACCGGATTTTCCGTCCTGATTTTTTCTGACCGTGGATATGTTTGGTTTGCAGCCGTTTTTCCCGGCTTGCCCGGGTGGGCTTGGTGGGCCGCCGGTGTTTTGGCAGCCGAGCGGCGGCGGCAATAAGGGCCTCCATCCGGGAATAGGCCCGTTCCAGATTTGTCCGCTGGGACCGCTCCTCACTGGAATCAATTATGAGTTCATCTCCGGTTGTGATGCGGCTTGCAAGGACTACCCGGATCCTGAGCATTTCCGCCTCCGAAAGCCCTTCCAACCTGCTCAGCCCAAGCCGCAGCTGTACCTTGGTATTCACCTTGTTGACATTCTGCCCCCCGGGCCCGCCGGAACGGGAATAGCTGACTTCAGCGGAGGAATGGATGGATTGGTGAAAGAGGAACAGATCCAATAAACTACCCCTTAATTTAGAGTTTTTCAATTTCCTGAATGGACAATCCGGTAAAAAAAGCCGCACTTTCGTACGGCTTTTTCGTTACATTCTCAGCTTCACGGCTAAAGTCCGCTCAGGACGAGCGCTTTTAGTTAACCGCTTTTTTCAGCTCTTCCACCTTGTCGGTTTGTTCCCAGGGGAACTCCGAGCGGCCGAAGTGACCGTAGGAGGCGGTTTTCTGGTAGATGGGCCGGCGGAGGTTCAGGGTCTTGATGATCCCGGAGGGGGTCAGGTCGAAGACCTTTTTGGCGGCTTCTTCGATCCGCCCTTCGTCTACGGTAGAGGTGCCGAAGGTTTCAACCAGGACCGAGACCGGGAAGGGGACGCCGATGGCGTAGGCCAGTTCAACTTCGCAGCGTTCCGCAAGCTTGGCGGCGACGATGTTCTTGGCTACGTAGCGGGCTACATAAGCGGCGGAGCGGTCCACCTTGGTGGGGTCCTTGCCGGAGAAGGCGCCGCCGCCGTGACGGCCCATGCCGCCGTAGGTGTCGACGATGATCTTGCGGCCCGTCAGGCCCGTGTCGCCGAAGGGTCCGCCAACCACGAAGCGGCCGGTGGGGTTGATGTAATATTTGGTCTTGGCGTCCAGAAGGCCCGTGGGCTCCAGGATGGGCTTTATGATCTGGTCGATGACCCCATTCTTGATGTCATTGTAGGAGACATCGGGATCGTGCTGATGGGAGACCACTACCGCGTCAATACGGATGGGTTTGTGGCCCTCGTATTCCACCGTTACCTGGCTCTTGGCATCGGGGCGCAGCCATTTGATGGTCTTGTTCTTCCGCAGTTCCGTAGCCTTAAGCAGGATCTTGTGGGCCAGGGTAATGGGCAGGGGCATCAGCTCCGCGGTTTCGTCACAGGCAAAACCGAACATCATGCCCTGGTCGCCGGCGCCCTGCTGGCCCTTGTATTCATCAAGGCCCACGCCGGAAACGCCCTGGCTGATGTCGGGGGACTGGCTGTGGATCATGTCCAGCACCGCCATGGACTGGTAATCAAGGCCGTAATCGGGATTGGTATAGCCGATTTCCTTTGCCACGTCACGGACCACCTTCTGAAAATCCACAAAGGTGTTGGTGGTGATTTCACCGCCAATGAGCACCAGGGAAGTTGATGCATAGGTTTCGCAGGCAACCCGGCTCTGGGGGTCCTCTTTAAGACAGGCGTCCAAAATGGCGTCCGATACCTGATCGCAAAGTTTATCCGGGTGACCTTCCCCGACCGATTCTGATGTGAAAAAATACCTTCTCTGTGCCATAAAATACTCCTTACCAGTAATTGGAAGTTTCGCTTTTTTTGCATAAAAAAAGCAGCCGGACACTGTATCCGGCTGCTTTCTTTCTATAACGAATTGGATAGGGCTGTCAAGTCCTATAGGGTGTTGGCCAGGGCGCGAAGATCATCCCTTACCAGGATTTGCTGCTTCTGGTTATATACATTGGCAATTTCATTGAGAAATTCCTTTATTTTTGCCTTTGCGCCGGGATTATTCAAATTCCGCTGTAAATCCGGAATGGTCAGTTGCATGCCCGGTTCTATCAAATCGGGGTCCGCAACCACATTACGGGAGGCCAGCATGATCAGGGGGAAATAGTACCCATTGACCTTGCCATAATTGTTTATGGTTATTTTTGCCAGGGTATCGCCCTGCCTGACCGTATAGTTCTTTGCTCCCTCAAGGATGATATCCCCGCTGTATTGTTGATATACTTCCTCAAACTTGGTCTCCGGCGCCGGTTGGGGGGGGCGGTGGCGGCGGGGGAGGGGGTGGAGGAGCCGCAGGTTGTTCCGGCGCAGGCTCTGGGGCCGGAGTAGACGCTGGGGTACTGCCGCAGGCCAGTACAAGCAGGACCACGCATACCATCATAAAAATCGATAATATTTTTTTCATTGGATTATCTCCTGACTATAGTAATACCCGGATATCGGCTTTTTGTAAAGTATTGAACAGTCCGGATGGTTGAATATTTTATTTTTTTGTAAATTCCATCACCGTATAGACCGCATTATCCGGGGAACCCTGGTCTTGGGCCCCGGAGACCTCCGGGGCGTTCAGGGTGATGATAAGGGCGTCCCCTTCCCCCCGGCCCACATAGGGTATGATCAGGTCCCCGGGAAGGGCCATTTTTTTGTATTCCATCCGAATCCGTTTAAGGCGGAAATCGTCGGGGATGTAGGCGGAGGCGATATCCACATACCGGGCGTTGTTCATGTGGCCGTAGTTGTCCAGGTGATAGTTCTGTACCAAAATTTGCTCCGGCCTTAAGGGGTCGCCGGGGCCGGGCTGGGGGGCCATATTTGGAGGGATGGGGATCTTCCGGGGAAGGATTTCCATATCCAGGGCCGGATAGGTTGCCACCTTATCCAGCAGTTCCCGGCTAATCCGGGCGGGCGCGGCCTTGGTCAGATCCACGAAGGGCCCTGTCGCATAGGCGCCGATGCAGAGCTTGTTTTCGCTGTCGTAGATGGCGGTGTTCCGGTAGCCGAAGAGCCGGTCGCAGTTGGTAACCCAGGATTTTACCGTGACATGCTCCCCGTAGGCGGGCAGGCGGTGGATGTCGATCTGGCGGGAAACAAGGTACATTCCGGCGTGGTTTTGCCGGAAATAATCGATCAAGGCGGTTTCAGTATCGATCTGGAACCAGGTGGCGTTCTGCAGAATATCCACAGCGGGCCCCAGCTTGAGCAGCCCGTCCTTGCCGATGTGACTGATCCCTATCTGCAGCTGCTGTTCATAAATGGGCATTGGTTAACCGCCAGGTCCTTATTCAAAACTTAAGCCCATCATGCTGTCCACGGGTACGGAGAACACGATACCCCCGGCCTGGCTGGTGATCCCGTAGGCCTGACTTATGGCCTGCATGATGGGGGCCTTTTTTTCCCGGTTGGTCAGGATAAGGATGATCTCCCGTTCGTCCTGTACGGAAACCCCGAAGAACTTGACCGGCCCCTGGTGGGCCAGGCCCCGGGCGTTGATCACCGTCCCGCCTCTGGCTCCCGCTTCCCGGGCAACGGTCATAAAATCATCGCTGTACCCCTGATTTATAATGGAGATGATCAAGTCGTGTTTTATTTCGGAACTCATGGCTCCTCCTTCCTTTTTGGCGGCCAGGGAATTCTCGATTTCCGCCGCAATTTTTTCGTTCTTGTGTATGCTTTCTTTAAAGACCTGTAAAATGGGGTTGTTGATCCCCGAAAGGGGCATCGTAAAGGCGATCCCCGCGCCGGGGCTGTGGAAGCCCAATTTTTTCCGCACTTCCTTAAGAAGCACGGGAATGAGCACTTCCTGTTCCAGGCAGAGGACCACCGCCTTGTCGCTGGCGCCGATGCCCAGCAGGTCCAGTATCTCGGAACTCGCCGTTCCCCGGCCCCTGGTGATAAAATGAAACCGGACATGTTCTTCTTCAAAAACCTGGGAAATGATCTTGGTCTTGTTCCAGTCGATGATAAAAACAATGAATTTTAAAATAGGGATTTTTTTTTCATCATTCATGAGCGGGTTCCTCCTCGCTGTCGGACACATCTGTTTCATTGTCAGTCTCGTTGTCGAATTCGATAATTTCACCCGCGGCTTCCGCACTCAAAACAGCTTCCGCAGCAACTTCGGCAGGTTTAACCCTGCGGCCGTAGACCAGGCCCAGGAGCTGGATGATGATCAGGGGGGTCATGGCAACCATGGCTACGATGCCAAAGGCGTTGAGCATCAGGTCCCGGCCTGCCCCTTCGCAGGTGCCCATAGCCAGGGGCAGCAGGAAGGTGGAGGTCATGGGGCCTGAACACACGCCCCCTGAGTCAAAGGCGATACCGGTGAAGATCTTGGGCACAAAAAAGGTCAGGATAAGGGCGAAGGCATAGCCGGGGATCAGTATCCACATCAGGTGGATACCGGTGAGGATACGCACCATGGTGATACCTAAGGCGATGGCCATGCCGATGGAAAGCCCCCGGTTCATCACCTTTTGGGAGATCGCCCCGGAGGATATCTCCTCTACCTGCTTGTTCAACACGTGGACCGCCGGCTCCGCGGCGACGATAAAGTAGCCTATCACCATGCCCAGGGGGACCAGTATCCACCTGAAGGGGGCAGCCCCCAGCTGGGAGCCCACCAGCTGGCCAACGGGGATAAAGCCCACGTTCACCCCGGTAAGGAACACCACCAGGCCGATAAAGGTATAGACAAAGCCCACTCCGATACGGACGAGCTGGTGTTTTTTATAGCGCCGGGACACGATCTGGAAGATGACAAAGAAGACCACGATGGCCCCCAGGGCGGTCAGGACCTCTTTGGTGTAAATGGGCAGTTCCCGGACGAAGCTTTTCACCACATCCCGGCTGGTTTCCACATGGGGCGCCACATGGGAAGCAATATTTGCCCCCGTCGGGTGGTAGAAGATACCCAGGAGCATCACCGCCAGAATGGGACCCACGCTGCAGAGGGCCACCAGGCCGAAGCTGTCGTCCTGGGAGTTTTTATCGCTGCGGATGGAGGCCACACCGACCCCCATGGCCAGGATAAAGGGCACCGTGATGGGCCCGGTGGTTACCCCTCCGGAATCGAAGGCCACGGGGATGAAGTTGGCGGGGGTAAACCAGGCAAGACCGAATACGATGATGTAGAAAATAATCAGCAGTACCGAAAGGGGAATTTTCAACAGGGTACGGAGCACCGCTATGAGCAGGAAGATACCCACCCCAACGGCAACGGTCAAGATCAGGGCCATGGGCGGAACCGAAGGCACCAGACGGGCCAGTACCTGCAGGTCCGGCTCGGCGATGGTGATGATCACCCCCATGATAAAACTGATGAACAGGATGAGAAAGAGACTTTTTGACCGGGTAAGCTGAATCCCGATCCCTTCCCCCATGGGCATCATGGCCATATCGGCCCCCAGGCTAAAGAAACCCATCCCGATAATGAGCAGCGCCGCCCCCACCATAAACATCAGGATGGTCCCTGCGGGCATGGGTACCAGAAATACACTAATCACCAGCACAATCACCGTAATAGGCAGTACCGAGGAAAAGGCCTCCATTATTTTTTCTTTTAAGACTTTATTCACGAAGCCACCTGCAATTTGGGTTTCAACTTAACTCTATTATAGGGGTTTGGGGGGTTTTTACAATGGGTGTAAAAAGACCTTGATGCACAAATCTCATGGTCTTTTACCCGGATTTATGGTAAATTAGAAGCATTGGAGGACACTATGGGAATAACTTATACAGAAATCACCCTGAAAAATGCTGATGATAGAGTAAGAGTCGAGGAAGGGCTTATCAAAGAAAAGGATGTTCGGCAGGTAACGGTAACCGCAATGGTTGATACCGGCGCGGGAACCCTGGTGATAACCGAGGCGGTATGTGAGCAGCTTGGGCTTAGTATACAGGGCTTGCGTAACGCAACGGTGGTGGGCGGCGGAAAGGCAATTTGCAAAAGAACCTCTCCGGTAACAATTTATTGGAAAGACCGATCTTCCGCGTGTAATGCCCTGGTTGTACCCGGTGAGACCAACATACTGCTTGGCGCAATCCCCCTTGAAGACATGGACTTAATCGTAAATCCAGTAAAACAAGTATTGGAAGGCGCCCACGGCGATGAAATATTGATGATGCTTAAGTAAGGCTTATGCGGAGATGCTCTTGTAGAAACCTTATTATTATATCATAATTATTGCATAATAATGTACAGAGGGAGGATGTCATGCCGCAGATCAAACCAATAACCGAGTTACGAAATACCACTGAAATTTCCGAATTGTGCCATAAGGCCGAAGAGCCGGTGTATATAACCAAAAACGGATACGGGGACATGGTCATTATGAGCCTTGAAACCTGGGAACGGGAGCAAGCCTTGTTGGAAGCGTACAGGAAACTGGGGGAGGCCGAAACCGCCTTGACCAATGGCGTTAAGCCCCTGGATGGAGACGCAGTCTTCCGCAGACTCAGGACGAAATATGGGTACGGAAACTAATGAGCCCTCTGATCTGCCTTATGGGCTTAGAGTTATGCCTATGGCAGAGGAGGACCTGGACGGCATTTTTGACTACATTGCCAACACCCTGGAAGCCCCGGTTGCGGCGCACCGTTTAATGGCAAAGATAGAAAAAGCCATACAGGGATTGAAAGACACCCCCAGAATCGGCTCCAAATGCCGGGATGAAACCCTCAATAAAAAAGGCTATCGAAAACTCATTGTTGATAACTATATCGCCTTTTATCTGGTTAATGACGAAGAAAGAACAGTGATTGTCATGCGTGTAATCTACGGCAGAAGAAACTACCCGGCCTTACTTTAGCGGCTGCTCCGAAGTGCCGCTGATAATACAAGGGCATTTATACCCTGACCATGTGCATATGCTGATAGAGATACCGCCGAAATACTCAGTAGCCCAGGTGGTAGGATACATCAAAGGGAAAAGCGCGATAGCGATAGCCCGGAGATTTGTCGGGAGGCAAAAAAACTTCACGGGGCAAAACCTTTGGGCGAGAGGGTACAATGTGTCAACGGTGGCGGGGCTCTCCATGTATTTTAAAAAGGCCTCGGTAAAGGGGCTGTTCCGTTTGTCCCGTTCCCCGTCGGCGGCTACCGTGCCGGGGGCGGTGGAGAACATGATGAAGAGGTCCTGGGGCGGATGCTCCACTATCATCAGACCCCGGCTGAGGCCCCGGGTTCCCCCGGCCATGCTGCGGAAGGGATTGTCCCGGCAGGCGTCGAGGATCACCACATTCAGTTTGTTCCGGGCATTCTGTTCCAGGGACAGAATAAGCCGGTTCAGGGGAAAGGAGTCGTAGATCAGGGACGCATCATCCTGTGCATTGATATCTACCGGTCAAAGATAATTTTCGCCGTTGATCTACTCCGTGGCCGGCAAACCAGAAGAAGCCTTCATTATCACTGTTGGCCGAGAGCCTGCGGGTGTACTCCGCAATGGCCCGGCCCATTTCGGCGTTCCCCGCATTTAGTACCAATTCAACCTGAAAATCCAGGCCCCGCAGTTTTTCTGCGATATCCGCCGCGTCATTGGCGGGCTTGAGCAGCTTTTCAACATGCTGATAATCGCTGTTCCCGATTACCTATTTTATGGAGACACAATATGTTATAATAAATCCATGGATGATATTCGTTATACTCCTACGGGGCACATTTTTATTCACCCCCATGACGATCCTGAGAAAGTAATGGACGCCATTGTTGAGACCGAGTATGACGAAGAATACTGCATAGCCCTGGATTTTAACCCCGCCTTTATCTTCCGGCTCATCAAAGCGGGCTTTCTTGTCATGTCAGAAAAATTACCTTTCTCCGGTGATCCTATTTTTTTACTTGAACCCATGCATCACCTTACCCGATCGGTTCTTTTCTTCCAAAATCTCCACGAAGGTAAAAATATCCAACGTTTTCTTAAACGTTATGAACTGGTAGTGGACGGTGATTTTGACTTTATCCTGAACCGCTGCGCCGAAGTGTACGGCGACGGCTGGCTTACCAAACCGCTCCTGGAGACCCTGCGGAAAATCCGGGAAGCCGGGGACCCCCAGGCGCGTCTTTTTTCTTTCGGCGTCTACCGCGACGGCGTACTTAAGGCCGGTGAGTTCGGTACCGTCACCGGCAGGGTCTACACCAGCTATTCCGGTTACCACGACGAAAGCAACGCCGGCAAGGTCCAGATGGTCCTTACCGCACGCTGGCTCCGCGACCAGGGTTTTGCCTTCTGGGACCTGGGCATGCCCCTGGCCTACAAAAGCAATTTTGGAGCGGTTAATGTAAACACAAAAGAATTTTTGAAGATATTTCGTGAGGGGAAGATGCCCGCAGTCAAAAGCAGATAAACATGTTCGAGAACCAACCGGGTTCTCGAACATGTCCACTGTTACATTTTTCTGTTAATCAACAGTTTTACTAAGCTCTTCTGCCGCTTCTTCCTTATCTTTTGGCAAAACCAAATTGAGAATGATACCGACAATGGCGGCGAAGGCAATTGATGTTAAAAGGGGATAGGCGCTTCCCGGAAGCTGGAACACCGAACCGCCGCATCCAAGAATAAAAATAACTGAAGCGATTATCAAATTACGGGTTTTGTCAAAATCAACCTTGTTTACGACCAGCTGTTTTAAGCCGTTTACGGCAATGGTTCCGTAAAGCAGAATACACAGGCCGCCTAAAACATGGGCAGGAATGGTTTGTAATACCCCGCCGAGTTTTCCGAAGATCGATAGAACAATTGCCAGGGCCCCGGAGAAGATGAAAACAAAGACTGAAAATACCTTTGTTGTTGCCATTACCCCAAGACTTTCACCATAGGTTGTATTTGCCACGGAGCCGAAAAGGCCCGCGATCCCGGTTGCAAGGCCGTCACCAAGAATGGTCCGGTGCAGCCCCGGGTTTTTTACCACATCCCGGTTAATGATTTGCCCGGTTACCATGGTATGGCCGATATGTTCGCAAATGGTTGCAAAGGATACCAGTGCGAATACCAGAATAACGGTACCGTTAAATTTTGGTACCACAAAAGTGGGAAGATTTATAATTGGAGCAGCCACGATTGCCGAATAATCAACCCTGCCGAATATTGCGGACAGAAGGTATCCGCCGGCCAAACCAATAACGATGCTGATACTGGAAACGAATTTGTTTTTAAAAAACATGGCTATGATTGTTATCGCCAATGTTGCCAGGGCCAATAACATGGCAACAAAGTCGCCCCCCTCTGCAGCGCCGGACATTGAAATGGCGGTTCCCGCCAGGGAAAGGCCGATTACGGCAACAACCGGGCCGATAACCACCGGGGGCAGTACCTTGTTAATCCAGCCGGACCCGGCCTTCCAGACAAGCAGGGCAATAAGTGTATAAAAAACGGCCGATACGATTGCCCCGCCGGCCAGATATTCCGGGCCATAGGTTTTTAAAACCATTATGGCACATCCGATAAACGCGAAGGATGATCCCACAAAGTTGGGTACTTTGAACTTTGTAATAAACAAATACAACAAAGTTCCTATACCTGCGCTAAACAGCGCGTATAAGGGGTTGATCCCGACCAGCATTGGTACCAGTACGGTTGCGCCAAAGCATGCAAGCAGATGCTGCAATCCATAAAAGAGTGATTTGGTGAAAGGGGGCCTTTCTTCAACATCATAAATTGGCTTCATAATATTCTCCTTTTTAAAGAGAAGCATACCATAAAGCGGAAAATCGGACTATACCAATAAAGGTCTGTGGTGTATACTATAGGTATCTTTGCCTATAAAGGAGTTTATTATGGCTGCCGAATCTAATATCCGGTTTATTGGCGGTTTGTGGCGTATCCTGGACCATAATGCAATCAAAAGTTTTGCCACCTATGCCGATGCCCTTGCGTATCAGCAATCCGGGCGGACTAATGGGAATAACCCCTGGGAAGCCCTGGGCAATCTTGCCCCCTCCGACGATATTGCCCAGCAGCTTAAAGTCTGACCGGCAGGGAAAACCGGGCGCTCCCGTTGGAGATTCAAATTGATGGAATGCCCAAGGTAGACCTCATTAATTATCCTCTCTAATAATAACCTGTATATCCGGCAATCAAAAATAATGCAATCGATTACATTTTTTTCTTGACAAGCCGTAAATTCAATGTGATCATATAAGAATGCTGATAGGTATCGATCCCGTTATAAGTCCGGAATTGCTTGATACCCTGTTCCGCATGGGGCATGGGGACGAAATTGTGCTGGCGGATGCCTTTTTCCCCGGTGATTCCTGTAATTCCCGGGTAATCCGGGCGGATGGTATCAGAATCCCCGCCCTTTTGGACGGAATTCTGGCTTTGATGAACCTGGACTCCTATGTTCCCCATCCGCTTGTCATGATGGCGGCCGCTACAGGTGATGATCTGGACCCTGAAGTGGAGAGATCCTTCCGGGCGGCGGTTGACCGTTATTGGCCGGAAACCCCGCCCATTGAACGGATCGAGCGTTTTGCGTTCTACGAGCGGACAAAAAAGGCCTATGCCGTGGTTATGACCGGGGAAACCGTTAAATATGGCAATATTATCCTGAAAAAAGGGGTTATTCCGATGGGGAAAAAGGTGTAATCGATTACAATGGGAAAGACAATCAGGGATGTGGCTGACGCGGCGGGGGTCTCTACCGCCACGGTTTCCAGGGTGCTGGCGCCGGAGAATTCCAGGCCGGTGGCGGAAAAAACCAGGCTTCGGGTTACTGCCGCCGCTGAAAAACTTGGCTACCGGATGAACTATGCGGCCAGGAGCCTTAAGACCCAGTCTACCATGACAGTGGCGGTGGTTTTCCCTGAACTGGCAAATGACTTTTTCATGGATGTGGCCGAGGGGATTGAGCGGGAGTTGAACAGCCGGGGTTATACTATGCTTCTGTCATCATCTCTCAATTCCATTGAGGAAGAAAAAAAACGGATTTCCATGCTGTCGGACCGGATGATTGACGGCATGGTGGTGATCCCCGCCGGTTCCCGGGGGGAACATCTCCAGTCCCTGGCGGATCAGGGGATGCCCATGGTCCTGGTGGACCGGATCGTGGAGGGAGCCGAGATTGACGCGGTGACTTCTGACAACGAGGGGGGAACCTTCATGCTGACCAGAGCCCTGCTGGCGGACGGTTTCAAACGAATCGCCTTTGTGGGCGGGGAAATTACGGTCTCCTCCGCCCGGGAGCGGCTTTCCGGTTTTGCCAGAGCCCTGGCGGAAGCGGGAATAAAACCGGATCCTTCCTGGATTTGCCTTGGGGGAATGGAAGTGGAGGACGGCTACAAGCGGATGGGAAGCCTCCTGAAAAAACGGAATCCCCCGGAAGCGATGGTGGCGGTGAATTTGCTGGTCCACCTGGGGATGGAACGCCGCCTGCTGGATATGAACGGCAGCGGACCGAATGGTCCGAGGCCCAAGGTGGTTATCGCGGGCTTTGACGAGTCCCGTTACACGCCATTTCTGCCGGCCTGCCGTTATTCCGCTTCCCAGGACGCCGTGGGCATGGGGAGGTGTGCGGGCCAGCGGATCATTGAGAAGATACAGGAAAAGAAGGCCGGACATTTTGAGGGTGAAAAAAACGGAGAACGGATCATCCGTCTTCCGGTAACAATAAGCCGTTCAGAGAATGGCGCCGTCAGTAAGGCGGCATCTTAAAACATTGGAGGAAAAAAATGGCAGTTAATCGTTTTAAGGGTGCGTATCCAAAGATCGGAATTAGGCCCACCATTGACGGGCGGCAGGGCCCCCTAAAGGTTCGCGAATCCCTGGAAGATCAGACCATGAGTATGGCAAAGGCGGCGAAGGCGCTTCTGGAAAAGAACCTGCGCTATTCCAATGGCGAGCCGGTTCAGGTGGTGATCGCCGATACAACCATCGGGCGGGTGGCGGAAACTGCGGCCTGTGCGGATAAATTCCGGCGGGAAGGGGTGGACATCACCCTGACGGTGACCCCCTGCTGGTGCTACGGTTCGGAGACCATGGACATGGACCCCTATACCATTAAAGGGGTCTGGGGCTTTAACGGTACCGAGCGGCCCGGCGCGGTCTACCTGGCTTCCGTGCTGGCGGGCCACGCCCAGAAGGGCCTTCCCGCCTTTGGCATTTACGGCCATGACGTGCAAAACTCCAGTGACACCGAGATCCCCGCGGATGTGCAGGAAAAACTCCTCCGCTTCGGGAGGGCGGCCCTGGCGGCGGCCACCATGCGGGGCAAGAGTTATCTGCAAATCGGCTCCATCTGTATGGGCATCGCCGGCTCCATCATCAACCCCGAATTTTTTGAGGAATACCTGGGGATGCGGGTTGAGAGCGTTGACGAAGTTGAAATTATTCGCCGCATGGAAAAGGGCATCTACGACGAGAAGGAATTCCAGAAGGCCCTGGCCTGGACCAAACAGCATTGCCCGGAGGGCTTTGACAAAAACCCGCCGGAACTGCAAAGGTCCAGGGCGGAACAGGATAAGGCCTGGGAATTCGTGGTCAAGATGATGTGTATTATCAAAGACCTCTTTAACGGCAACCCCAAGCTGCCCGCGGGCTGTGAGGAGGAACGGGCCGGCCACAACGCCATTGCCGGCGGTTTCCAGGGACAGCGTCAGTGGACGGACTTCTACCCCAACTGCGACTTCCCCGAATCCCTCATGTGTTCTTCCTTTGACTGGGAAGGCGCAAGGGAGCCTTACGTATTGGCTACCGAAAACGACACCCTCAACGGCGTGGGCATGCTCTTTGGCAAACTGTTGACCGGCACGGCCCAGATCTTCGCCGATGTGCGCACCTACTGGAGCCCCGAAGCGGTCAAGCGCGCCGCAGGTTACGATCTTACCGGGGCGGCAAAAGAGTCCGGCGGCTTTATCCACCTTATCAACTCCGGCGCGGCCTGTATCGACGCCTCGGGGGAGATGAAGGATTCAAGCGGCAAGGGCGTGATGAAGCCCTTCTGGGAAGTGAGCGAGGCCGATCAAAAGGCGTGCCTCGAGGCCACCACCTGGAACGCGGCGGACTTTGGCTATTTCCGGGGCGGCGGTTTCTCCTCACGGTTCCTCACCAGAGCGGAAATGCCGGTCACCATGACCCGGCTCAATCTGGTAAAAGGCGTGGGGCCGGTGCTGCAAATCGCCGAAGGCTGGACGGTGAACCTGCCGGACAATGTGTCGGATATTCTCTGGAAACGGACCGATTACACCTGGCCCTGCACCTGGTTCGCGCCGAGGGTCACCGGCAAGGGCGCTTTCAAAACCGCATACGACGTGATGAACAACTGGGGCGCCAACCACGGCGCCATCTCCTACGGTCACATCGGTGCGGACCTGATCGCGTTATGCGCCATCCTGCGCATTCCCGTGTGTATGCACAATGTCCCGGAAGAAAAAATATTCCGGCCCAATTACTGGAACGCCTTCGGCATGGATAAAGAGGGCGCCGACTATCGGGCCTGCGCGGCATTAGGACCAATGTATCGATAGCGAAATGGAGGCGGCGGAACGTGGAATACGCGATAGCGGTTATTGATATCGGCATGACCAATAAAAAGGTGGCGGTCTATGATGACACGCTCCGCCAGCTTGACGCGCAGTATCACAACTTTGAGCCTGAGATCGTGGACGGGCTGCAATGCCATGACCTTGAGGCCATGGAAGAATGGTTCCTCGCCTGCCTTGGCGAAGCGGGGAAAAAATACCCTGTCAAGGCGATAGCGGTCAGCACCCACGGGGCGACCTTTGTGTGCCTGGGCAGGGACGGTAAACCCGCCCTGCCCTGCGTGTACTACACCCACGAGCCGGTGTCGGCATCCGATGCCTCGCCGCCGGTATCCGGCGCCGGCAAGGATTTTCACCGCCGCTTCTACGAGCGCTTCGGCCCGGCTGCGGAACTCCAGGCCAGGACCGGCACCCCCGCATTTGAGGCGATGATCAACCCCGCCAAGGGGATCTTCTTCGCCCAGGAACAGTTTCCCCAGGCTTTCAAAAATGTGAGCCTTATACTCCCCTACCCCCAGTACTGGGGTTTCCGTCTAACCGGGAAAGCGGGCGTTGAAAGCACCTATATGGGCTGCCATTCCTACCTCTGGGATCAGGTTGACCATTGCCTTTCCTCGGTGGCCAGGGACCTGGGCATTGCGCCGTTGCTGCCAGATAATCTCAACAGGTCCTGGGACGTGATGGGAACCATAAGCGAAGAAGCCGCCCAAAAGACCGGCCTTTCACCTGACACCATTGTTACCATGGGCATCCATGATTCTAACGCATCCCTGCTTCCTCATTTTGCCCAAAAAGGCGAGTCGGGCTTTGTGCTTAACTCTACCGGCACCTGGTGCGTTATGATGAACCCCGTAAAAGAATACGGCTTCGTGCCGGACGAGCTGGGCAAAGTGGTGTTCTTCAATATCTCCGCATTTGGTACACCGGTAAAGACGGCGATCTTTTTGGGGGGTCAGGAATTCGAAACCTGGTCAAAAATACTGATGACTAGGCACCAGCGGGAGGACTTTCCCCCTTATGATGAAGGGCGTTACCGGAATATTCTGCAAAAGGCGGATTGTTTTCTGATGCCGGAGCTGGTGGCCGGTTCCGGGCAGTTCCCCGGCTCAAAGCCCCGGGTGACGGAAGGGGGAAAGACCTGGTTCTACGAAGATATCGCTTATGCTGTCGAAGGCCACGAAGGTGCGGGCCTGCCGCCCTGCTTTAACGATTACGAGCAGGGCTTCGCAGTGCTGCGCATAAGCCTGGTGATGCAGTCCCTGGTGGCCCTTGAACGGACCGGGCTCAAGCCGGGACAGGAAATTTTCACCGAGGGGGGATTCAGAAAGAACGAAGCCTATAACCGGCTCCTGTCCTCGGCTTTCAGGGACAACAAGGTCTACCTTACCAGTATCGCCGAGGCAAGCGCCCTGGGCGCGGCAATGACCGCGAAAATGGCCCTGAGCGGAAAGAGCCTCGGGGAACTGGCCGGCGACTTTGAGGTGGATTATCAGGAGGTGCAAAAGAGCGACATCCCTGAACTTTTTTCCTACCGGAAAGCCTGGATGGAACAGGTCGAGAAAAAGTGAAGATTACCGGTTTGTTAAACCGGATCTTGGCAAACATAGTTTGCCGTATGTTTTAAGAAGGAAGGAGCGATTTATGAAAAAAATTGCGATGATTTTGGTGGTACTGCTTGCGGTATCCTCCACGGTGTTCGCCGGCGGCGGCGGACAGAAAGCCGGCGGCGCCGGCAGCGGAAAGGTGCAAATTGCCCTTTTGATTCGCAACATGGACGAACAGTTCCTCAAGGATTATTCGGACAACATCAGGAAACTGGCGGCGGCGGCCAACGTGGACCTCAACGTACAGGACGCCCGGAGCGACGGCGCTACCCAGCTCACCCAGCTGCAGACCCTGCTCAACCAGGGCTACAAGTACTTCGTCATCATTCCCGTGGTTTCCGAGCTTTCAGAAGCCATGAACCAGGAAATTCAGGCAAAGGGCGGAGCGGCGGCCTATTCCAACATCCAGCCCACAGTCGCCTCCCTCAAGACAGGGAAGACTTTCTTCTTCGCCTCCTCCCCGGAATTCGTGGGCGGACGCTACCAGGGCCAGCTTATCGCGGACTACTTTGACAAGAACCCCGCCAAAGCGCCTAACAAGACCGTGAATATGCTGCTCATCCTGGGTCAGCTTGGGCACCCCGCCCAGGTCAACCGGGAAGCGGGCCTTTTGGCAGAACTTAAAACCCGGGGCTACACCGTCAACGTGGTCGCCCGGGATACAGCCAACTGGACCCCGGACCAGTCGCAGCAGAAAATGGACGCCTGGATCGCTGCCTACCGGGGACGGTTCAACGTAGTCGCCGCCCAGAATGACGGCATGGCCTTGGGCGCGGTACAATCCCTCATCCAGAACGGATTCACCAAGAGCGATGCTTCCGATGGCACCACCCTTACCGTTCCGGTCCTGGGCATTGACGCCACCGGCGACGCCATCAACTCCATGAAGAAGAACGAGCTGTACGCCACGGTGCTGCAGGACGCTATCGGTCAGTCGGCGGCCGCCTTTGACGTGATATACCAGAACGCCACCGGAACCTACAAGCCCGGTAACGCCGCGGGCGGAACCTCGGCTGCCACCACTCCCATTGATGAGGCCCCGGCAAACGACGCATCCGTCATCGGCCAGTGCTACCTGGTGCCCTTTGTGCCGGTAGACAAGAACTCGGATTATTACAAGACTCACTAGGATGATTAATGGGGCCGTGTGAAAATTTCACACGGTCCCGATTTTGGAGTAACGATGGCAAATAATATTCTTGAAATGCGGGGAGTGACCAAACACTTTCCCGGCGTTCTTGCCCTTGACGACGTTACGTTTTCGGTACAGAGCGGAACCGTGCATGCCCTGATGGGGGAAAACGGCGCGGGAAAATCAACGCTGATGAAATGCCTCTTCGGCATTTACAAGATGGATGCGGGTTCCATAATCCTTAAGGACAGGGAATGCCGCTTTTACAGCGCCGCCGACGCCATGGCCGCCGGGGTGTCCATGATCCACCAGGAACTTTCCAACGTACCTGAACGATCGGTGGCCCAGAATTTGTGGCTGGGCCGGGAGCCGCTGAATAAACTCCGTTTAATTGACCACCAAAAAATGTTCCGGGATACCAAGACCCTGCTTGAGGGCCTCAATTATCATTTTGATCCCGGCGCGAGGATGGCAAGCCTTTCCATCAGCCAGCAGCAGGGCTGCGAGATCGCCCGGGCGGTTTCGTATAACGCCTCAATCGTGGTGATGGACGAGCCCACCTCATCATTAACCGAGAATGAAGTTGCTCACCTCTTTGAAATCATCAGGGAGCTCCGATCCAAAGGGGTGGCGATCATATATATCTCCCACAAGATGGAAGAGATTTTCCAGATTGCCGACGATGTTACGGTAATGCGGGACGGAAAGGTTATCGGGACCTATCCTGCAAACGATCTTAACGGCGACAAACTTATCTCCCTTATGGTAGGCCGGGATCTGACCCACCGTTTTCCACCGGTGGAATCGCATATCGGCGACGTATGCCTTGAGGTTAAAAATCTGACCGCCGCCAACCCGCGGTCATTTAAGAACATCTCCTTCCAGCTGCGCAAGGGTGAAATCCTGGGCCTGGGGGGCCTGGTGGGGGCCCAGCGCACCGAACTGGTGGAGGCGATTTTCGGAATCCGGGATGTGGCTTCGGGAGAAATCCTCGTAGACGGCAAGCCCCTAAGGAAGATCCGGCCCCGGAACGCCATAGAGGCGGGTTTAGGGCTGGTAACCGAAGACCGCCGCAGTACGGGTATTTTTCCCCTGCTTAGCATAACGGTTAATACCGCCATCGCCTCCCTGGGCAATTACCGGAACAAAATCGGTTTGCTGGATCATAAAAAGCTCACCGGGACGGCGGCCAAACAGAACAGCCAGTTGAATACCAAAACCCCCTCCATGGGCACCCTGATTCAGAACCTTTCGGGGGGAAATCAGCAGAAGGTTATTTTAAGCCGCTGGCTTATGACCTTGCCTGAAATTCTTATAATGGACGAGCCCACCAGGGGTATCGACGTGGGGGCGAAATACGAGATCTACACGATTATGGCGGACCTGGTAAAGCAGGGCAAAGCCATTATCATGGTTTCCAGCGAAATGCCCGAACTTATCGGGATGAGCCACCGGGTCCTGGTATTGTGCGCGGGGCAGCTCACCGGGACGCTGGAAAAAGCGGATATCACCCAGGAAACGATTATGCGCTGTGCAACCCGGTTTTCCTGAAAAATTGAAGGAGAGAATATGAACAAGATAAAGGCCAAGGAAATCCTCAGCAAGTACACTACCTTCGTTACCTTTGTGGTATTGGTATTCATTTTGTCGATCCTGACACGGGGCCGGGCCCTGAGTTGGGACTCCATCAAGACCCTGATCATCGCCGAGTCGGTGCGGGCCTTCGCGTCCCTGGGCGTGGGGATGATCATCATCACCAAGGGCATCGATCTTTCCATCGGTTACGTGGTGTGCCTTACCGCGTCGGTGGCCGCCTCCTTTGCCCAGGACCCGGCCCTGGCGACCGCCCTCTATCCGGGTCGGAGCTTTCCGCTGATTATGCCCATCATCGCGGGCCTTGCCGCGGGCGGCATCTTCGGGCTTTTTAACGGCGTGCTGGTTGCCTACGGTAAGCTGCCGCCCTTCATCGCCACCCTGGGAACCATGGTCATAGCCCGGGGCATTCAGCTTATCTACACCAAGGCGGCGATTGTAAGTTCCCTGACAACGGGCTTCAAGGCCATCGCCCAGACATCCATCGGTCCCGCTTCCTTTCAAATTCCGCTGCTGGGAATTTACGTGGTGATCATCACCTTTGTCATCTGGGTGCTGCTGCGGCATACCAAACAGGGGACCAACTTCTACGCCATCGGCGGCAACGCCCAGGCGGCCCGGGTTTCGGGGATCAACGTGGAGCGGGACCTGGTCTGCGTGTACTTTTACGCGGGCCTCCTCTACGGCGCCGCGGGTATCCTCCTGGCGAGCCGCCTTGCCTTGGCCAACGCCTTGACCGCTAACGGCATGGAGCTGGACGCCATCGCGGCGGTCACCGTGGGCGGCGTTTCCCAGAACGGCGGCGTCGGCACCGTGAGCGGCATGATCATCGGCATCTTTACCATGGGGCTCATCAACTACGGCATGAGCTTCATGGCCATCGACTCCTATTATCAGTATCTGGTAAAGGGCGGCATTATTATCATAGCGGTTTTCTTTGACATGAAGAAATACGCGAAACGGGCGTAAACTTGGACGGGACGATTACGAAAAAGTAAAAGAAATAAGTTTAATAAAAAAAGTAGTTCCCTATCTTTCTTTTTTCTCCATATTATCGTAAGATTATCCCGATTCAATTGAAATATATTGAATTGGGGAGTTGAAAAAAATTATGAAAAAATTTCAGAAAAAAGTTATGGGCTTGCGGTTCCGGATTATTCTGTTTTTCAGCATTTTCCTGGTTGTGTTGTGTGCGATAATTACCATTTTGGGGGTGCGGGAAAGCACCGGGGTGGCTTCGTATATCTTTTCCCGGGACGGGATTGGCCTTGCTGCCAAGGTTGCCGGCCTGATTGACGGGGATATCTTTGAACAGATGGCCCGGACCCTGGATGACAAGAACCCCCATTATGAGCAGGTCCGGGCGGAGATGCTGGCGCTGAAAGAGAGTTCCGCCGCCCGTTATCTCTATACTATGGCGCCGGTACAGGGGACCGTCTACAAATACGTTATTGACGGCAGCGCCTCCCGTACGGATGTGAAAAATTTTTCCCCCATTGGTACGGAGGAGGATGCTTCGGAGTACGATAAGGCGTTCTTCCAGGTCTGGCAGAACCAGAAGCCCGGGTACAGCGGTATAGTCGACCAGGGCGAATGGGGTTATGTGGTATCCACCTATGTGCCTATCCTCAATTCCCGGGGCCAGATGGTGGGGATTGTGGGCTGCGATTTTGACGCCGAAGAACTCTACGGGATAATAGTATCCCAGACCGTGCGGCAGTCGGTGGTTGCGCTGATTCTTCTGGCTATCGGCATAGGGGCCATAATGTTCTTTATGCGGATGATCTTTGTCCGCCTGGGGAACGTGACCAATATCCTGCAGGAGATCGCCGAGGGTGAAGGGGACCTGACCACCCGGATAAAAATTAAAAAAATGGATGAAATTGGGACCCTGGCGACCTATTTTAACCTGGCCCTGGACAAGATACGGAACATGGTGGTTTCCATCAAGGAACAGTCTGCAAAGCTTACGGATATCGGGACCGTACTGACCAGTAATATGACCGAGACCGCTGCGGCGATTAACCAGATCACCGCCAACATCCAAAGCATTAAGGGACAGGTGATCAACCAGTCCGCATCGGTGACCCAGACCAGTTCCACCATGGAGCAGGTGAACCTTAACATCGACAAGCTGAACGGCCATGTGGAAAACCAGACCGCCAGTGTGGCCCAGTCTTCGTCGGCTATCGAACAGATGCTGGCCAATATCCAGAGCGTCACCCAGACCCTGGTGCGGAATGTGGAAAACGTGGAGGAGCTTACCGCCGCGTCGGATGTGGGCCGTACGGGCCTGCAGGGAGTTTCTGCGGATATCCAGGAGATTTCCCGGGAAAGCGAGGGCCTTCTCGAAATCAACTCGGTGATGCAGAACATCGCCAGCCAGACCAATCTGCTCTCCATGAACGCCGCCATCGAAGCGGCCCATGCGGGTGAGGCGGGAAGGGGCTTCGCGGTGGTGGCCGACGAGATCCGCAAGCTGGCGGAGAATTCCGGGCAGCAGTCCAAAATAATTTCCGATACCCTGAAAAAAATTAAGGACTCTATCGACAAGATCACCAAATCCACCAACACGGTGCTTTCCCGCTTCGAGGCTATCGGCCTGGGGGTTAAGATCGTAGCGGACCAGGAGTCGGAGATCCGCAATGCCATGGAAGAACAGGCTGAGGGGAGCCAGCAGGTTCTGGGGGCCATTGCCAGGCTGAACGAGATTACCCAGCTGGTTAAGCAGGGGTCGGTGGAGATGCTTGAGGGCAGTAGAGAGGTTATCAACGAGAGCAAGAACCTGGAAAAGGTGACCCAGGAGATTACCAACGGGATGAACGAAATGGCCGCCGGGGCGGATCAGATCAACGCCGCGATTAACCGGGTGAACAATATCAGCGGGGACAACCGGGAAGGGATCAATTCCCTGGTGAACGAGGTGTCCCGGTTCAAGGTGGACATGGATGCAGGCGCCGAAGCGAAAACAGAAGCGAAAACAGAAGCCAAAGTTGAAGCAGAAGCGAACAAGAGATCGATTTTGTATCAGTGGGATGGGAGCCTTGCGGTCGGGCATAAGATGATCGATGAACAGCATCAGCAACTCTTTGCCGCCATCAACACATTGATAAAAGTCTGCGATGAAGGGAAGTCCGCGGATGAATTGAAAAAAGGCATAGACTTTTTGAATGACTATACCGTCAAGCACTTTTTCGAAGAAGAGCAGCTGCAGAAACATTACGCTTACCCTGATTACGAAAACCATCATAAGCTGCACGAGGCCTTTAAGGCGACGGTGCGGGAATTAAGGACCCAGATGATTATGCAGGGGCCTTCAAGGGCACTGATTCAGGATGTGCAGAAAAAAATCGGCGGCTGGCTGGTTACCCATATCAAGGGTCAGGATGTCAAAATCGGCGCCCATATCAGGAGCAAAGAATTCACCGTGAAGGAAGCTGTTAAATAAATTGTTATCGGCGTTGTGTAATCAAGGAGATTGAGGATGAAAAAGGTACGGTTTTCCCTGGCTTCTCAAATTTTGGTATTGTGTTTAGGATTGGTGCTGATCATTTCGGTAACCCTTTCCTTTATTTTCATGACCAATATAAACCGTATGACAACTGATAATCTCCATTCCCTTGCGGGGGAAACAATGCGGTATCTTAATGAGGATATACAGAATGCCCTTGCCCCGGCCATTCAGATGACCACCCTGACCGCTTCTTTTGCAAACTCAGGCATTACTCCCGCTATGCTGGGTACCATCCTGGCCAGGATGCTTACCACCGATGATTCCGTCTTTGAACTGTACTACGGAACTGCCCTTTCCCGGTTTGAGGGGGGTACTTTTGTCACCGCAACGAACTGGGACCCCTATGAGGATAACCCCGCCTGGGATCAGGTCAAACGGCCCTGGTTTATTACTGCCCTGGAACGTCCCGGGCAGGTCGTTATTACCGATCCCTATGAGGATTCCCAGACCGGCAAAATATGTGTTTCCGTGGTTTTTGCCGTGAAGGATGAGCGGGGAGCAATCGTCGGCGTTGCGGGGGATGATGTCTTTCTGGATGAGCTCACCCGAATTGTTACATCCCGGAGCATAACCGATGACGGACACACCGTCCTGGTAGACGGGAATGGGCTCTATGTGGTGCATCCCGATCCCGGTCAGGTAATGACGGGCAATTTTTTTGACGATGCCGCGAAACAGGGGCTGACCCTCAATAAAGCGGAGATTCTTACCGGCGACATATCGGTGTACTTTTCCGGGAATACCTATATTTGTTCTTCCCCGGTTTCGGGAACCGATCTGTTTCTCATTGCATCCGGGTCTCTGGCGCCCATGCGCGCAGCATCCTTAAGGTTGCTGCGGTTTATCAGCCTTGTTGTGCTTATCCTGGCCCTGCTTGCCGCATTTATTACGATCATCCTGAGCCGTACTCTTACCGCGCCCTTTAAGCAGCTCGCCGGTTCCTGCGCGGTTATTGCCGGGGGGGATTTAAGCGCCACCACGCCGGATTACACCTCCAGGGAAGCGTCCGCCCTTTCCGGGGGCTTTAACCAGTTTTCCGAGGGGATCAGCGCCCTGGTGCGGAATATCAAAGATTCGTCCTTCAGTATCAGCCACATAACCGAGGATCTGGCCCTTTCCATCACCGATACCCAGGGGATTATCGGGACGGTAAAAGAGGCGGTTGATACGATCCGTGTTGATGTGGACCGGGAAAATGAAAAGGTTACCCAGGCTGAAAATGCGGTGAGCCTTATTACCGATGAACTTGAAAACCTGAACGGGCATATCCGGCAGCAGAGTATTCAGATAAGCGGGGCTTCATCGGCAATTGAACAGATGGTGGCAAATATCCGTTCTATCGAAGCGAGCGCCGTATCTGCGGATAATGCGGTGCAGGAATTGGTACTGTCATCAAAAGAGGAAAAGAAACGGCTTTCCGATACGGCGGTGGCGACTAAATTGGTAGAGGAGGAGTCCCAGACGCTGGCGGAGATGAACAAGGTTATTTCCGATGTGGCAACCCAGACAAACCTTTTATCAATGAACGCCGCAATTGAGGCGGCCCATGCGGGGGAATCCGGGCGGGGTTTTGCGGTGGTAGCCCAGGAGATCCGCAAATTGGCGGAAACCACGGCGACCCAGGCGAAAAGTTCCGGCAATGCCCTCCTTTCGATCCGTAAAAACATACAGGATATCGCCGCCTCTTCGGTTCATGTGGAACAAGCCTTTGACGCCATGATAGAGATGATTCGTCAGATTGAATCCATAGCGGCCGCCCTGAAAAATTCCGCCCAGGAACAGGATAACGGTTCCCGGAATCTGCTTGAGTCCATAGCCGCAATTAACACCATTACCGGTAATGTTGAATCCGGCGCAGCGGCGATGCAGTCAAGCGCCGCCGATGCGTTGGAGATTTGCAGGATACTGACCGGCTTGAGCCATGGCGTTGTTGACCAGGCAAATATGTGTGAAACCGGGGTGCAGTCCCTGATGGTAAATGCGGATTCGATGGTCAAGATCGCAGACCATACCAAGTCACGGGTGCAGGAGCTGGATAAGTCGATGGATCCCTTTAAGATACGTTCTTAAGTTAAGATATGCATGAGGTCAATGTGGATATACTGGGGGAACGGTTTCCCATACATTTCGGCGCGGTGGATACCTCTGATCGTTTGACAGCGGCGGCGACCTTCGATTTTTTTCAGGAGGCCGCCATTAACCATGCGGAGCTCCTTGGGGTGGGCCGGGAAGCCCTGGTCAGGACGAATCAGCTGTGGGTGCTTTCCCGGCTTTCTGTCCAGTGGGATCGCCGGCCAAAGTGGCAGGAAGCGGTTACCGTGCGGAGCTGGCCCCGGGGCTGGAAAAAATTGTTCGCCCTGCGGGATTATGATATCCGGGATGCCGCTGACCGGCCTGTTGTCCGGGGCCGGAGCGGCTGGATCGTTCTGGACATGGAAAAGCGGCGGCCCCTGCGGCCCCAGACGGTTATGGAACACCTGCCCCTGAACGAGGGCATAGATGCCCTTACCGGAATCCCCGTGGCGGTGGAAGCCCGGGACAGTTTAACCCAAGCCGGTGAACGGAAAGCCGCCTATTCCGATGTCGACTACAACGGCCACGTGAACAATACCCGCTACATACAGTGGATACAAGATCTTATTGAGGGTGGTGTACTGGAAACCGCCGCCCGGATGCGGCTGGACATCAATTATTTAAGCGAAGTGAAGTTCGGGGAGATCGTAGAACTCTGGTCTGCCCCCATCGATTTGACCGGCGCCGCAAGCGCAGCAGGGGCGGACGCAGCGGCGAATGCCTTTGGGGCGGCGGATTGGGCCTATGCCTTTGAGGGCCGCCGCGCCGGCGCCGCCGCGTTCCGGGCGGAGCTCCGGATACGGAAGGATGCAGGTGGGGAGAATATATTCTCATAAATTTTAATTAAGGAAATGCTTGTCATTTTTAGCATTATTATAGTTCCCCTTTTTTTGGTTGGGCTTTTTGCGGTCTATAAAGGACGCAAAGTGGTGCAAAAGGAACAGGCATTAGAGGCTGGTTTATACGGAAAGTAACAGTCGGACGGAGCCAGTTGCTTCGCAGCAGACCCCGTAAATTTTCCACAAAAAATAAAGCGTATTATCCCACGCCAGCCCGCTGTCCGTGATGGGCTGGCGGTTGTAAATGGGGACAAAATAATTTTCAATTATAATGTAATGGTTTATTACATTATTGGAATAATAAAATTTCCCACCCCTCTATAAAATATCTGAATTTAATCATAATTTCAACCTCGCTCTACAATCCAGTCTATCACAGCGGCTTCATCAACGCTGCCTTCTGCAAGACCAAGACCAAGGCTAATGAGTTCCTCATTAGAGCAATGAACGGGTATGCCATTCACATCAAGAAAAACCAGCATTGCCAATACCCCGATCCGCTTGTTACCATCCAAAAAAGGGTGGTTTTTGATCAACGAAAAAGCCAAATGTGCAGCCATTGCCTGGATTGTAGGGTAAAGATTTTGACCGCCAAAGGTATGATAGGGCGAGTTGACCGATCCGTCCAGGAGATTCATGTCCCTTACCCCGTCAAGGCCGCCAGTTTCAGCAATGAGAGCGCTGTGCATTTCTATGACTTGTTCAATAGCAACACGCTTCATGGGAGAGTAAACCACCCTTACTTGGCAAGTTCCCGGAAGGCTGGAAGATGACGGGCTATCAAATTTCGGGCCGATTCCATTATCTCCGTATTAGTAGCGGTTTCTTCCTCCCCAACCTGGGCAAAGTCTAGTATGACATAACGGGGCAGATTGTCTTTCATTACCACGGCGCTGCCCGTCCTGTCCACCATTTTGGCAACATTGGGAAAATTCCGGCTCATATCATCGTATGTAACCCGGTTTTCTTGTGTTATTGTCATAATAACCCACCTCTTCTATATAATATATCATACTTCCCTCGGTTTCAACGGGCGGCAAAGACCTATAATACCAAGAGGATGTTTTTACACATCGAACTGTACCCACCGCACCCGTCCCGCCTGTATGGCGTCCCTGAGCTTTTTTTCCTGATCGTTTAATTGCCTTGCGGCGCCGCTTTTAACTTCCAGGAAGATCACTTCGCTGATGTCCTTTTCGTTCATCCCTTTAAAAACGATAAAGTCGACGGGCTTTCCCACAAAGCGGCAGTCCCCCGGATCAAAGGGAAAGCCTGGCAGCAGCGGCGTTATCTGCTCGGAAACCAGGCCCCCCAGCACCGCCCGTGACTGCTTGAGCCGCGCCTTCACAATGTCTTCCAGCTTGTGCGCCTCCCACTCCGCCTCCTCCTGCCTGCGTCCATGCCACGAACCGACACGCAGGCCGATGACAAGAAAGAGGATGCAGAGGACCAAAAGGATGACCAGGAGGCTGATTGTTTGGGGGCTAAGGAATTCCATGGCATTACTTCATTGTTTCAAACCACGCCGAAAACAATGCTTTCCATTGTTCCAATAATTCCCTTTTAACACCCTCAATATATTTTTCAGTTTGCATTTTTCTACTAACACTTTTGGCAAAATCAATTTTCCACCCCGGTGTTAAATAGATACCATTTTTCCCGCAAAATGATTCAATCTGCGGAACTATGGGCCTTTTATTATCAAATTCATCGCTAAAATCCGTTGCCGTTCTATACAACCTTGAAATGGTCTCTGCCAGCAAACCGGGATCACAAAAATCCTCTACCTCTGCGTCATCAATCTTAACAAAACTATTAATTTGATGAACCTTATGCTCTCTTCCTGAATATAAATCATCGCACAAATTTTGAAAAATTTGCCTGCCCTGTCTGTCGCTGTCCAGCAATACATTTGGATAAGAATCCTCACCATGGCTTAGAATTCTTGCAGTTGTTTTTATACCCTTTGCTCCGGCGGCCGGAATAAACAGGAGCTCTCTTTTTGGATTAATCAATCCTTTATGGATTAAAATATTTTTAATGATATTTAAATAAAATTGATCCGATGGCCCTTCAACCAACATAATATTACAACCAAAAAGCAGGACTTCAGAAAAGGTTAACCCAATGGCGCTATGTACCGGATAAATCGCCTTCTGTTCACTATCAATGGTTAAACTTTCATGGACCCGCAAATCGGATGACACATAGCTATATCCATCCTGACCAATGTAAACGGCCTTTGCCTGATCCAATTTATCAGGGTCTATCAGGAAGGGGCTGTGGGTTGTATAAATCAATTGATTGTCTTTGGACAACCCTTCAAAGAACACAAATAAATCCTTTTGCGCCATCGGGTGCAGATTAATTCCCGGTTCATCAAGCAATAGTATTGATCCATAATGTTCATCATACTTTTCATTCAAGAGAACCAAAAAGAAAGAAAAGAACCATTGAAGGCCGGAACTTCTGTTTTCCAATTCTATCGGTTCAGACCTGATGCTGTCAGAAACCCATATTCTAAAATGATCTCCATCAACAGCAAATCTGAAATTATAACTTCCCTGCCGCCACCAATTTGCGAAAGTCCTGGTAAAACTTGTGGACGCCGATTCAAGCAGGATGCCCCGTTCTTTTTTCTTGTTAGCCCTTTCCTGTATCTGTTCCTCTGTCGGCCTCTCGTTTGATTGAAAATCTACCCCCAATTCCAGTATTTCTTTTGGGCTTAATTTAACAAATTCAAAGAGGACCTTCAATGTCCTTGCTTTGGACGCTTCTTTTTCGCCTAATTTTTCACGGGAAAGATTCTGTATGACATGGGGCAAATAAATTTCACTGTCAAGATTGCCGTAATTTGAATAATATATAAACGTCGGCAGTAAACTTTGCGCCTTTTTTACCGCTTCCTGATAATAATTGGGATGAACCTTTGAAATATCAGTCTTTATTTTTTCTATCTCTGCCAGACACTTTTCATAAATCTCAATGAAGCCGCCGGTTTCGCTTGCTTCTGTCAGATCGAATTGTTTGATAGTATTAATAATACCATCGATTTTTTTATTATCTATTCCTGCCTCTTTTAGAGCGGGATGATTTTTTATTTCGTTCATTTTTTTAATAAGGTTCTTCTTGATTTTTTTATCAGTTTTTTTTGCTTTGATACCATCAAGCTTATTAATACAGCCGGAGATTAGATCAATAATTATTTTTGATTCACAGTAATTCTCAGGCTTTGCATCCAGAAAAGAAATAAAATATTGGCCATCATACCTGCGCTGGTATTGAATTGTCTTTATCCACGTTTTATCACAAAACGCCAGTTTTGCAATTTCCGTCATTTCATAATCATTGCATTCAAATATTGCGGTAATAAATATGGGTTTTTTATCATCCGGCAAAGTGCGAAGTTCGCTATACTCACTGCGCGGAACATCGGACAGCAGATCAATTTCCCCGCCCGACGCCGGATTCAGCTTCCATAAGGGTAACAACAAATTAGTTTTTCCAGATTCATTTTCACCAAGGAGGGCATTTACCATTTCTAAATCAATCCAGCCGCTGTCCTGTACCGATCGAAATTTGGTTACTCTGTATTTTATCAATTTCATTTTATGGCCTCCGTCAAGTATGATGGTCTATTTTATCCCATTAAGCGCCTTGTGAATAGCCCTTTTTCTTCAGGAAGATTCTATTCTTTATATTCTCCTGTTTTTATATTATTTTCCCTAAATATTGCTTCACAATGTCCAATATGGTACATTAAATGCCTTATTTGACCTAATGTAGTTTCAAAATTTGTTGTTTTATTGTAGTGTAGTTTTTTTAGCCATTCATCATTTTTATTATAAAACCATTCTTTGTATGATTCCTTTGTTTCATTGCATATTTCCTTAACAGTTTCTTTTGAATAATATTCTTTTAATATCATTTCTTTATCAAAATATTCTGCATCCAATTCTGTTACAACATTTTTACCATTAATGCCTTTATCGAATGGTGGTTTTTCTTCCCTTAACCAAAAAAATGTTCCGGAAAATGCATGAACCAATTGATGCCAAAATATAAATCCTGAACATTTTTTATTCCATAATTCATTGGGACAAATGTCTATAATTTCTTCAAACGTCTCAAAAATAGTATCAAATTCTTTTTCTATTGATTTTACAATTTCATTGTTTTCCATTTATTTCTCCTTTAACGTAAACCGTATAATGAGACTGTCGGAAAACCCTTTCATGCAAAATTTTACCCTCATTTCATGCCATAAAACTACTATAAAACACTCATTTAGAGGCGTATTTTTTCTGCAAAATGGCTTTTCCGAGAGCCTCGTTATATGCAGTTTTTTGCTTAATACTCGTCACCTAAATCTTCATTTCTCGTCTCTAAATATTCCAATCTATCACCAATTATTGGGAATTCCCATTTGATTTTTTCATTGAGATTCTCATAGTATTGTCCTTCAATAAAAACATCATAAAAATCTATTTTCTCGAATGGAAAACATATTATCATTTTATTGTTTATAGGTAATATTTCTCCAATAATAATATTTTCGACAATAAAATTGTCATTAATAAGTATGCGTGCTATCAGCATTTTAGGATACTTTGGGAATATCATCCAGACTTCATTTTCACTTTTCTGAATAACGCCACGACAATTAAAACTAATTTTTTGAAAGTTCTGAAAATCTTCTTTACTATAAAATAAATCAGTCAACATATATTTTTGATTTCTTAACATTTTGGATCCCTTACCAGCATTACGATCAAAAAGTATATGTTCATTTTCTTTATATATAACTCCATCATACGTCACCCTATCATAAAAACGTTTATCACCTGCTATAATTAACGGAATATTTGAATATACGATATGAAATTCATTATTTAAATATTCTTTTTGAATAATTGGCAATGGAATTCCACTACCTTCTTGCACATATAATACATTGTCCTGAAGAAAGATATGCACTAAATAAAAATCACTCCTAATATATAATCCCTCAACATTAAAATTCTCATCAAAAATAATTTGATTACCTGGTGAATCACAAAATATAAATGAGTTTAGTTTAAAAACTGTAAAAATAAATACTGCTAACTTTCTCATCTATGCCACCTTTATAATTAGTGTCTAGTCAATAGTTTAACATCAGTATAATAATTTGTCAACAAATTTCAAAAAATTGAATTTCAAAAAACGGCGCATAGCGTATGTTGAGACTGTCGGAAAAGCCCCTTGAGGCGGAGGGATGTAATGAATTAAAATAACAACATGGCACGGTACAAAGAAACGAACATAGGGCAAGGACAATTCATTGAGGTAGATTTGCAGAGGCAGA
>BNVE01000034.1 GCA_025997875.1 Spirochaetia bacterium | reverse complement strand
ACCGCCACATCCTCAACTCCCTGGGAACCTGGACCATCCTCGCCCTTGGCTTTTCAAACGCCATGGCGTTTGAAAAGCCAAGGGCGAGGATGGTCCAGGTTCCCAGGGAGTTGAGGATGTGGCGGTAAAAAGGACGGCGCCGTTAAAGACCAGGGGTAATACGAAAAGCATGGGGACGGCGATGTAACGGGGGCGTTTTTTTTGCACGGAAGCGCCAGCCGATAACGATGACCAGGATCGCCACGGGCAGGAAAATAAGGGGTTCGCAGAGACGGTATATAGCTTCGGATTCAAAAACCTGGGGAATATAGCCATAGGGGCCCAGATTTTTTGCGGCGGTAAAGAGTTCCCCGATGCTAAGATTATCCACCCCCCGTTTTACACTGGAGAGGAGGAAGAAATTTTCATAACTCATATCCAGGATGATCTGGGTGTCCCCGATAATGGACCGCTCCGATGCAGCGGCAGCTATGGGCGCAGATTCGGGGAAAATCCATGTTGGTTCCCAGCGTTTGTTTTTGTCATACCGGTCCAGGGCCCGCATTATCACCACAATCCGCTGCTGCCCGTCCAGGGTCATGGGAATTATCTTGGCATAGGGGGCCTCAAAATGGGATTCCAGCCTGGTTTCAGCATCAAAAGAGATGAATTCAAGGCCAAAGGCGTAAGAAACATCGGAAAAGTATGAAATTGATGAGAACCGGAGCACCCCCCGGCCGAATACGCCCCCGGTCCGGGGCCTGGTAGGGACGGAATAGACCGCACTGGTAAGGGCTTCCCCTATGGCCATGTCCATTTCGTCGGTAAAGAAGGCTATTTCGTGGGTTCCCTTCTCACAATTTGCCAGAAAATTCGCCACATCCGGGTCTGAGGGGGTTAAACCGGAGAGTTCCAGGAAAATATAGTAGGCCCGAATCCACTCTCCGGCGATCATTGCCTGGTAACCGGATTGTTTCAGGTGATAGAGGGAGTAGAGTTTTTCCTCCCGGGCATTGGGGGCCATTGAGTTCAGGCTGTTCCAGGCAAGGCTTGCCGCGCGGGCGGCTTCGGCTTCTTCGGGGCTGCCCTCTTTTGCCAGCCTGGTCCCCAAAGTCGCAAGCCAGTGGGCATCGTACCAGCGTTCCTCCTGCCGGGCGGTTTCCGCCATGGCAAGGGCCTCTATAACGTTTACCGGCTGCCGCTGTCCCGGCAGCCCGGAAAGCGCCGCCTCCCAATAATCCTTGTTCGCCGCAGCCTTCGCCGATTCCTTCTGGCGGATACGGTACTCCTCCGTCTGAATGTCCGCTTCGATTTTAAGCTTCGCAAGCTCCGGGCTGTTGGGCCATATCCCCTCACAAAGGCCGATGAACTGGGATACCTGGGGCCATTCCCCCCGGGCTGCATGATCCTCCGCCCGTTCCCGGGACAGACGGTAGAGCCGGCTCTCGTAACGCATATTGGTCCTGAAATCCTGTATCATGGGCTGGACCAGAAAAAACAGCAGCCCGTAGATCACGGCGGCGCAGATGGCGATGATGATGGGCCCGGTCAGGCGTTGGAAGAATTTGGGGGAGAACCGGGCATAATTTTCACCGGGTTCCGCCTTAAAGCCAAAGGGGATAACCAGGCCGGTCATAGCCAGGGCAGGGAACAGGCTCAAAAGCTCAAAAATTCCCTGGGTAAGACCCCAGTTGCGGGCAAAATAGGGGATCGGCGGGTTTTCACCCTGAAAAACGAAGCGGAATCCCATAATCCCCAGGGCCGAAAATATCATATAGTAGATAAAGAGCGCCGTTGGGGAAGTAAAGCCGTCCTTTTTGACGTTGATTTTTGGCCCCTTGATGTTAATTTTAATCGCCATCGTCATTCCTTCGCCTTGCCAGCCAGTTCAGCCCGGTATAGAGGCAGATCAGGAACGCCAGGGCGCAAAAGCCCAGGGGGGTGATAAAGGGGGAGGGGACAAGGCTCCCCAAAAAGGAGGCCAGAAATTCCTGCACTTCCTCCATATTGAGGAAGCTTTCCAGCGCCAGGATGCCCCGGTAAGCCAGAGCGCCCAAAAAGAGGTTTGCCAGGGGCCAGTTACTCAGGTCCAGGATAAAACGCAGGCTTGCCAGAAGGAAGATCAGGGAGGCCCCATAAATGAGGAACGAAACGATCCCCTGGCTGAAACGAAGGGCAAACTGCCGGCCCGTAAGGGAAAGATCGATGGTAAGGCTCTGTAAAAACCAGGCCATGGAAGCCCGGAACGGCGCCGGGGGCAGGCTCAGGATGGTATTATTCGGCCCAATGGGCGTCTGCTGATAGATCAGGGGCCGGTCAGGGATGGAAACTACCCGGGAACCCCCCTGTTCCGTCGGGTCCCGGAGGAGCACGATGACATTATCCGACTGGGTCAGGGTAAGCCCGGGATACCCCAGTACCTTTGGGTCCCTGGGAGGGGAAGGAATCCGGGCAAGGCTGCCGGTTCCCAGGGAAATTCCCGCACTAAAGGCCGAGGCAAGGATGACAAGGAAAATAATCGACAGAATAACGGAAATATGCCGCCGGGAAGAATAGCTCAGGCTTAAAAGCAGGGTGAAATAGACCGTTACCGGGAGGGCCCACCGGACGGCGTTCAGCAGTTCCTCCAGTGTCCGCTCCGGCTGGGGGGGCAGGAACCGTACCGCGTCAATTCTGATATGGAGATACCGGACAAAGACCGCCGTTAGGAACAGGGCGGCGAAGCAGAGACTGAAAAAAAGCATCAACCGCGCGAGACTTTTCACCCTTTCAGCCTAACATGGGGAAACCGCTATTGCAAGCACGGATTTGTAAGCCGCAAGGCGCCGGCCTGCATTTGTCAACAAGTTTTCCACAGCCGAAAAGGGGCAAAAAAGGCCCGTTTTTCGTGTTTTTGGCGATTTTGGAGAACAGGGGTTTTGGGAGAAGCCCTAATTCCTGTAAAAAAATACTGTAATTCTATATAGGATAAGGAATTACAAAATTATTGGCCCGGCCCCGCACTTAAAGCATGGATCAGCCTGTATAAAAACAGATACACCTTCTCTTTTTATACAGGACTATCAACAAGTTATCCACAGACATAAACCGTCCGCCCCTACAGGCGTACCCGTAAAAACTCCCCTTGCAGGGGCGGAGGGTTCATTCAGAGGGTTTTTCCGGCAGGGCCTTCATCTTCTCTTTCAGATCCGCCAGCAGAAGGTCGGCGGAGGAATCGGACTTTTCCAGCTCCTTGAACTTTTTTTCCAGGTCATTGTTGGAGGAAAAGTCCTCCAGTTCCTGGGCGGCGTCGGCTTGGGCTTCCATCTGATCGACCTTTTGGGACATACGGTCGAAGGCGTCAAAGGCAGTCCGGTTCCCGGATACGCTGGAAATGGTACTTTGTATCTTCTGCTGGGCTTCCGCACGCTTGGCGCGGGCTACCAAAAGGTTCTTCTTACGCTGGGCCTCTTCGATCTTGTTCTGCAAATCCCGGAGGCTTTCCTTGAGCTTTTCCACGGAGCCCTTCTGGGCTGCCCACTGCTTCTGATATTCCTGGTAAGCGTTATCGTATTCCTGTTTGCGCAGCAACGCTTCCTTGGCAAGATCGTCTTTGCCCGCCTGGACTGCCAGCATGGCCTTCCGTTCCCATTCTGTGGCCTGGGCAGCCTGGTTTTCCTTTTCCCGCTCAAGCTTTTTTTCGTCCGCAATAGCCATGGCTACGGCCTTTTTGGACTCGATAAGCTGCTCATTCATATCGATAATGAGCTGATTGAGCATTTTTTCGGGCTTTTCAGCCTTGTTAATGACATCGTTCACATTGGAGGAAATAAGTGTTTTAAGTCTTGCAAAGATACCCATATTTAAGCTCCCCGCTTATCAGCATGAGTGGGAATTTCCCCCGGATTACCATTAGCCCAGGAAAACCTGTCCGGCATTATCGATGGCCAGAATGGTCTTACATTCGGAACAGCGGAAACGGCCCGGTTTTAAAGCCTTCAACTTTTTGGCGCAGATGGGACAGGAAAAAACCTTTGGGAAGAGGGACACCGAGTCGCCGGCAGAACCGCTCCGGAAGAAATTTATTGAATCATCCAGATTATCCTTAATATTGAAGAACTGGGAGAAACCCAGGAGCTGGAATACCTCGTAAACCTTGGGCTGTATTTCCAGCAGCACCAGATCGCCGCCCTTGGGTTTTACCGATTTAAGAAAGGCGGTAAAGGAGCCGATACCGGTGGATGATACGTAATTAAGCCCCCCGCATTGAAATATCAGCTTGGTAAAACCGCCTTCTATAGCCTTTGCAATCCGTTTCTGAAAATAATTGGAATTGTAGGTATCAATATAGCCATTAAGATAGAGGACAAGACAGCCTTCAACCTCAGGTACATTTTGGAGTTTTATTTTAAGGCTTTCGTCTTTTTCGTCGTCAAAGCCAGAAACCATTTCATTGTTTGTCATGACGCTCCCTTCGTCCATAATCCATTTCCGGAAAATGGATTATACCATCTTAAATAAACCAGGCTGCAGATACTTCCATAAATACTACTTGTTAATGCATATTTTGTCAAACCGGGTACACCTCATCTTAATATTGAGGTAGTATACGTTAATTGGCAATCCTCTGTAAAGATACCCTCAAGCAAAGGTATTGTCAACGCGCAACAGGAAAAGCCTTTGTTTAAAAGACCAAACCCCGGTCAACGGGGATGATGCCGCCGTTAACCGCAGGATTTTCCAGTACCCACAGGGCGGCTTTGGCAATATCCCCGGGTTTAAGGGCCTCTCCGCCGGGGCTCCGCTCCTGATTATAAAACCGCAGTTCTTCCCCGGTATATTCCGTATCCGTAAGTCCCGGACAGATCACATTGCAGGTTATCCCCACGGGGAGGAACCCTCCTCCCACGGTACGGGCCACCGACTTTGCCAGCGCCCCCAGGGCGGTCTTTGCCGCGGAATAAACCGCCGTAGTCCGGGCACCCCGGATAGTGTCCGTATTGGTCCCCCCAAAAAGCAAAATCCGCCCCCAATGCTTGTCCGCCATGTTCCGGAGAACCGAGGAAACCATGATCCCCGGAAAGGTCAGGTTATTTTCGATCAAACTTTGCCAATCCCCGGGCCCCATATCCTCAATGTTCCCCCGTTTGAAGGGCCCCCAGGCGCATACCAGGATGTCCGGAGGATCTCCCCCTGACAAGTCCCGCGCCCTTTTCAGTATTGCCGCCGCCGCAGCCCCCGGCCCGGATTCCCGTGGCCCTCCATCTTCCGCCCCGGCGCCGCCCGGCTCCGCTCCCTGCGGGCCGCCTATGGGGTACAAAAAGCCCGCGGCCTCAGCCCCCGCTGCCCGGACCAGTTCCAGGGCGCCGTCAAGCCGCTCCCGGGAGGAGCCGCCGTGCACCACAAGCCGGGCCCCCCTTTCCGCAAGCCCCAGGGCAACCGCCCTGCCGATTCCCCCGCTCCCGCCGATTACCAGGGCATTTTTGCCCGCAAATACCTTTTCCACGGTTATAATATATACCATTTTGGGCTAATATGGGACTCATGGTACTGTCGGATATCATCATTATCCTTTCCCGGCCTTCGGAGAGCGGAAACGTAGGGGCGGTGTGCCGGGCCATGAAGAATATGGGCCTTTCCCGGCTGCGGATCGTGGCTTCGCAAAGCGAAGCTTGTCCGCAGGGCGAAGCTTGTCCGCAGAGCGAAGCCGGTGCTCCCCGGGAATCCCCGGATGGGCACGCTTCATTCGACGAAGCCGCGCTCCGGGCCCGGGCGGTCCACGCGGCGGATATTTGGGAAGGGGCGGAATTTTTTGATACCCTTGCGGAGGCTTCGGCGGACTGTTCCCTGCTGATAGGCACCACCCGGCGGCGGGGCCATCACCGTAAAAACGTCACCATGGACCCCAAAGAACTGGCCGCTTGGCTCCGGGACCGTCCGGGGCCTTCGCTTGAAGGCAATTCCGCCGACGCCGGCAACCCCACCGCCGGCCGAACAACCGGTGTTACAGCAGGCCGGACGGCTGGCCGAACGGCCTTGGTTTTCGGCAACGAGCGCACCGGCCTGGAGGATGATGAGCTTGCCCTCTGCAACATCGCCTCCCACATACCCGTTTCCGAAGCCTTCCCCTCGCTGAACCTTTCCCACGCGGTACAGGTCTACGCTTATGAGCTGTTCCAGGCCATGGGGCCAATGGCGTCCATTGAAGGGAGTCCCCCGGCGCCGGAGAAGGTCAAAGGCGCCTGGGTCCCCCTGAGCCGGGAACAGGCCGACGCCCTGACCGCCGCGGTGACAAAAAACCTGGAAACCCTGGGTTTTTACCGGCACCCCGGCAGGGCGGAGCAGGAGCGTTTTATCCGGGACTTTATCTCCCGCGCGGGCTTAACCGAACAGGAGGGGCGGTACTTTAGGGATATATTTGCGAAGGCGGCACGGCTGGCGCATGTCTCCATGGACAGGGAAAAGGGAGAATCCACCGGGTAAACCGGTGGCGGGGTTCTAAATTAAAGGTACTTATGGTTTCCCATCAGGCCCCTTCTTCTTCGGTGTTTTGCCCGTACTTTATTATATTTCTTTAAATTCTCTTGGTAATAATATATTTTCTTCTTTAGGATAATGTCTTTTATTTCCGGTAATTAAATAATTTGTACCACTGCTTCTAAAGACATCGTAAAATATTTTATCATCCTCATCAATAAAGGGTATTTCTTGCGGTTCCGCTACTATATATTCACCATAGATTTTTACAAATTCCAGGAAATCATTAACTAATTCCTTGTTGAAATTGAATTTCGATCTGATTAAAACATCCGTATATTCTGATAATATCTTATTGTCGTAACAAAGGATAATTCTTTCTGATAATATTAATGACAATATCTCACCGGGTATTCCTTTTGGATTTAAAAAGGCTGAAACAATGACGTTTGTATCTAAAACAACTTTCATTTTTTAGATTCTTTCCGGAGGGGAACCTCGCTCTGCGAGCTCGGCGGAATGTTCCTGATCCTTTTAATTTCATCATCTATCTCGTCCATCGTTATTTTGTCCATACCTTTTGCTATAGATTCTTGTTGAATTAATTTTACCGCATTTATTGCCTTTGCCTTCCTTATTGAAGAAAGAGTATTTTCAAGTGTTTTATCACTTATAGGAGTCAATAAGGCGATCGGTTTCCCATTATTTGTTATTACCATTTCTTGTTCTTCCGGCAATGTTTGCCAAATATTGGCCGATGATGTCCTAAAATCCCTTACGGTTACAAATTTCATAAATTAACCCCTTATTCTTACATAATACACCATTGTCCTACGTTTGACAATCGCTCCTGCCAAAACACCTTGACAGGAGAAGGTCAAAGGCGCCTGGGTCCCCCTGAGCCGGGAACAGGCCGACGCCCTGACCGCTGCGGTGACGAAAAATCTGGAAACCCTGGGTTTTTACCGGCACCCCGGCAGGGCGGAGCAGGAGCGTTTTATCCGGGACTTTATCTCCCGCGCGGGCTTAACCGAACAGGAGGGGCGGTACTTTGGGGATATATTTGCGAAGGCGGCGCGGCTGGCGCGTATTTCCATGGACAGGGAAAAGGGAGAATCCACCGGGTAAACCGGTGGCAGGGTTCTAAATTAAAGGTTTTCGATGTCCTGGGGGGTGAGGCCGGTATAAGTGATTATTTTGTCCACCGGAAGACCATCGGCCTTCATGTTCCGGGCAGATGCAAGCTGATTTTGATAATATTCCTGTTGATTTTTCCGGCGTTCCTGCCGGCGGGCCTTAAGTTTTATTTGTTCCGACCATCTTAATTCCTGTTTTTGCGCCATCTCGCTGACCTCCTTAAACTCATTATAATCCTGGTATATTTCGTGAAGCAAGTGGTTCATCTGTTTTATCACATCAGCTGAATCATCATTGTCCAAAACCCCTGTATTGGCGCTCCGTTTCGCCGCATGTACCAGCTGATCAATAAGGATTTCCATCTCCTTTGCCAGTTCCTGTCTCCGCTTGCCGGTTTTGGCCGCCTTTACCTGTTTCCGCAGTTTAAGCACATAAAAGGGCAGCAGGATGCTCATTTTCCGCTGTTCCAGCTCCGCGATGCTATAATCCAGGAACTTGAAGGTCTTTACCTGGTACTTATGGATTTTCCCATCAGGAAATTTCAGGTTCAGGGTCAATACATCCTGAGTCTTCCGGGTGGTTTCCCAGTAAATCACCCGTACCTGGGGAAAGGACAGTGTAATTTCCCCATCTTTTTCTGTTTTGGATCGCAGGCTTTCTTCAAAGCCATAGCGGAATACCCGGATTGCCATATTCAGGTCGTTGTTGATCTGGGCCTCAATCTGGTATTTACAGCCTCCTATGAGGATGGTTATATCCGAAATGAAGCGCCGTAAATCCGGGGTGACATACTCCGTGTTAGGGTAGCTTACGGAGCTGTTGAGGGGATGGTTTACCCCAAAGAGCCCATTGATGAACCGGATCACCGCCTTTCGGGACAGGTGCATCAGTTGCTTGAACAGCCGGTCGAAAATATTGGTTTTTCTCCGTTTTTTCATATTATATATAGGGCACTCGCATGGAAGGCGATTTAATCAAAATGAAAAAACAGGATTTTTTTTAATAAATCATAGGTAAGGTTCTTCCCTATAACAGACAGAGACAGGCGTGGGAGCGGATTCTACAGGCACTGAGCACCGGGAAGACCCCGCTCCCACGCCTGTCTATGCCGCCTATTTCACAAACAACCTATACCAAATCAGCAATATCCCGTAGTAAAAGTAGGGGAATATCCGGAAAAGGCGGAGGGGGTTCTGGAAGCAGTAGCCCACCCATTCCATGCCCCGGTCAAAGGTTTTGCGGGCGGGGCGGCGCTTCCGTTCGGCGAATACGTCGTAGAGGTCGCTGCACCAGAGCCGTAGTCCCTGGCTGAGCTTGGCGGTGTTCCGGGCAATCCACTGCTCTTCGCCGCGGACCCCCTTGCCCACCAGGAGCAGGGACGGGGAGGCCTTCCGGATGGCCTCCAGGATGGTGGCTTCTTCCTGGCGCTTAAAGGCGCCGATAAAGCGGCCCACGATGCGCAGCCGGGGGAAGGTTTGGCGGATGTTTTTTTCGGTCTTTTGGAGGATCCGCCGCTGGCCCCCCAGCAGGTACAGGGAGAATTCCCGCTCCTCCAGGGTGGTGAGGAGGTTTACCGCGAAGTCGAAGGGCATGTACCGGACCGCTTTTTTGCCGGTCAGAAACCGTATGCCTCCGATAAGGCTTTTGGAGATGGGGAGAACCAGGGCGGCGTTCTGCACATAGGTGCGGTATTCCCCGTTCCGGCGGGCCCGCAGCAGGTCCGAAAGGGAGAGGAGGACGATGTTTTTTGCGCCCCCTGCGGTGAGGAGTTCGTATACAACGCTGGGAAGCTGGTCCTGGGCCACAATATCAATGGGGACCTTGAGAAGGCTGACCCGTTCCCGTGCGGGAGAATCTGAGGTGTTTGAATCGGAATTTGCAGCCGGAGCCAAAGACTGAACTCCCCCTCCGGAACCTGCGCTTGAGGTCTCTCTGGGGGGGATCATTGAATCTGTTGCTGGGACTTGTGGGTCCACGAATCGCTCTCCAAAAGAATGATGCGTATAGCCGCCGCTCCATAGAGGGCTGCGGTTTCAGTTCTTAAGATTGTATCGCCAATCTTTAGAGATTTAAAGCCCATCGCCAAAAACCGGGACACCTCTGCGGGGGAAAACCCCCCCTCGGGCCCAATGGCCATGGCGGTCAGTTCCGGTCTACTTCCAAGATAGCCGTGAAGACTCCCCTGTTCAAGTGGGGTGGACCCCACCGGCCCCTGATCTACGGGGTCCTGGTGAAAAAGCAGCCCCAGACTGCCGGGTCGGTCACTCCTGATGCTTTCCCAATAGCCCGCAAGGCCGTCCATATCCAGGGGGGCATGGATGGCGGTGGCTATGCCGGACCCGCTCTGCTGCCGGGCCTCCCGGATGATCCGTTCCCAGCGCCGCAGTTTTTCTTCCCCCCCGCCCCGCAATTTCGGTATCGAATGTTCCGAGGCAAAGGGGACAATTTCGGTAATCCCCCCCTCGGCAGCCTGGCGGACAATCAGGTCCATTTTGGTCCCCTTGGGCAGGGCCTGGAACAGTACTATCGGCGGCAACCGCTCTTTCGGTATCGGCAGGGTCCCTGGCGCCTTTTTTTGGGTGTCCGCTGCCGAAACAGCCCCCGGGGCCTTTTCGTGGGCCAGGCATTCCCCAAGCAGGGTGTCCCCATCCGTCGAATGGACCCGGACCTGAACTTCCGTTCCATCGGGGAGGATGGCCGGGAAAAGATCCCCGCCCCTGAGCCGCCTGACCCGGACCAGATAATGGTAATCCCTGCCTTTCAGCCGGATGAAGCCCCGGGGATCAGGCGGCTGGGACAGAATGAAACGCTTCACGAAAAAACCGGCCCGGGGACAGTCCCCTATGAGGCCAGGGGGATGTCCTCTTGGGAAGCCTCTTCCTGCAGGGCCTTGAGGGTCTTGCTGGTCTGCATCAGGTTGCGGAAGCCCCCCTGCCGGATGATATTCACCGCCTCCTGGAGCTGCACATCGTATTCCAGGTCGTAGACCGGGGCGATGGTGGTCCGGTTTTGCTCATTCCGGATAAGCCTGGCGAGCAATAATGCATCAAGCTGATATTCCCTGCTTAACTGCCGGCCAAAGGCTTCGATTTCCATGGCGCTGGCCTTGGGATGGGCCTTGATGTAGTCGGGAATTTTATTCGCATTGATAAGGGTGTTGAGCTTTTCCGCATCATCGGCGGTGAATTCGGGGAATTTGATCTCCCGGTCCGGAGGAATACCGATCTTGTCGATATTCACTTCGCTGGGGGTATAGTACCGGGCGGTGGTGATCTTAAAGCCCATCTTATTGTCCATCAGGGGGTATACCTGCTGGACCGATCCCTTTCCAAAGGATTTTTCCCCCACCAGGTATGCCCGGCCCCGGTCCTTAAGGGCCCCCGCAACGATCTCCGAAGCCGAGGCGGAACCCTTGTTGATAAGCACCACCATGGGGATATCCCCGCTGACCAGGCTGGACTTTTGGGCGTTAAAGACCGAATTTTCCCCGGCGATCCGGGACTTGGTGCTGACCACCACCCCGCCGTCCAGGAAGAGGTCGCAGATACCCACTGCGGACTGTAAAAGCCCGCCGTAGTTGTTCCGCAAATCAAGAATCAGCCCCTTGTAGTTCTTCGATTTGAATTCCGTAAGGGCCTCCCGGGCCCGGTTCACCGTCATGGGGGTAAAGGTGATGAGTTTAAGGTAGCCCGTATCGCCGATCATGGCGTATTTGGTGGTGGGCACTTCGATGATCGCCCGGATCAGGGTGACGGGGAATTCAAGCTTCTCCCCCCGGCGGATAATGATCTTAACTTCCTGCCCCGCAGGTCCCCGCAGCCGGGCCAAAACCTCGTCCATGGTGAGCACATCGGTGGATTCACCGTTTATTTCGATAATAAGGTCCCCGGGGTTAATCCCCGCCCGCCAGCCCGGGGTATCCTCAATGGGGGAGGCCACCTCCACGTATGAGGGCTTGCCGTCGGCCCGTTCCCCCACGGGCTTGGAGATATACAGCCCCACCCCGCCGAAACTCCCTTGGGTGGTATCGTTTAAGTCCGCCATATCCGACTCGGGCAAAAAGTTTGAATAGGGGTCCCCCAGGGCATTGAACATGCCGGTCATGGCTCCCTCAAAAACTACCTTGGGATCAACCTCTTCCACATAATGGCGTTGAATAAAATCAAAGACATTCTGTATGATCGAGGTATACTTCCGGGTATCCAGATCCCTGCTCTGGGCCTCGGCCCGAGGAACCGACGCGGCGGTAAACACCACACAAAGTACCACGGTAGAAAGTATCCACAACCAGGACAAGGAGGACTTTCTGCCGGAAGAAAGGGACTTGTTTTCATTCATAGTATATTATTGTAGAAATCATATAGGGTTTGTCAATGTGACATAAAGACAATTCCCCCCAAATATGTTAGACTTTAAGCATGATTGAAACGATTATCCTTCAAACCGCCGAGGCGGATGATCCTGAAACGGCTGTTTCCGATGTACTGGCCCAGCTTAAAAAGAGCCAACTGAGGGAGCATTCGGTCGGTTTAATCAGCTGTTTTGCTGATTTTATCAGCTCCGGAGTGGTTGCCGCCCTGGCGGAGAAGCTTCCCTTCCCCATCGCAGGCGCTACCACCCTTGCGGCCGCCGCGACCGGCGTGCAGGGGGAGGTTATCCTTATCATTACGGTCCTGACCAGTGATGATGTGGAATTCGAGGCCGGCATTACCGGCCCGATTTCCTCGGAAGACCCCGCGCCCCTCAAGGCCGCCTGGGACCAGGTCACCGGCAAGCGTGCCATAAATGGCGGCGGCAAGCCCTCGCTCATGCTGAGTTTTGGCCCCCTGCTGATGAATGTGTCCGTCGACTTTTATGTAGAAGCCTGGAACGCCATCACCGGAAACGTTCCCAACTTCGGTATCCTGGCGGTGGATCACAATGCGGATTACCATGAGTCCCAGACCATCCTGAACGGGGAAGCCTCAAGGGATCGCTACGTCTTTGTCCTCTGTTACGGCAGGATCGATCCTCTTTTCTTCACCGCAGGCATTCCCGAAGAAAAGGCATTCGGTGAAAAGGGAATCGTAACCGCCTCGGCGGGGAATCAGCTTAAGGGGGTCAACGGCGTTTCGGTGACCCAATACCTCACGTCCCTGGGGCTTGAGAAGGATGAAAAGGGCGTCATCAAGGGCATCAATTCTTATCCCTTTATTCTGGATTATAAAGACGGAACCCAGCCGGTGATCCGGGCAATGTTCGCCATTACCCCCGACGGTTCCGCAGTCTGCGGCGGCAGGATCCCCGTGGGGACCGAACTCACCGTCGGCTTTGCTAACGCTGAGGGCGTACTTGCTTCTACCGAAGAAATCCTGAAGCAGGTTGTGCCGAAGGCCGCCGGCAGGTCTGTCCTTATCTTCTCCTGTGTGGGCCGTTATTTTTACCTGGGTTATGAAAAAAGCGCCGAGATGGATAAAACTGTGCAGATTTTGGGGGACACCGGGGCCCGCTTCCATTTTGGTTATGCGGGAACCGAGATTTGCCCGGTGTACGGAAAAGACGGTAAGCTCACCAACCGCAGCCATAATGATACCATGGTGATCTGCGTACTTTGACAGGATTCACATGGAAGAAACTGCAAGCTTAAGCGTCGAGCTTAAACAGGCCCAAATCACCATAAAAAAACTCGAACGGGATCTCAAGCTTGCCAACGCAATTATTGAGCGTAACCGGATCACCAATGACGCCAAGGACAACCTGGGTAAAGTTATAGAAGAAAAAAAGTCGGAGCTGGAAAAGTACATGAACCTGCTCCTGGAAAATTGTCCCGACATTATGCTGATCTTTGACCGGGACGGCAAACTGGTTTACTGCACCGATATTTTCCTTAAGATTGCGGGTATCCCGGGCTTCGGCATGATAGCCGGTATGCACTACCACGATGTACTGGTCAAATATACCAGCCCTGAATATACGGAAGAAGCTGAAGCAATTTATGAGAAACAGCAGGAAAAAGACGGCGGCGCGGAAATCATGCACAGTACCATAGACTTCGGCGGCCAGGGCAATCCCCGGGACTACACCATTCAGGTGAGCCCCATGCGGGATGAACAGAAAAACAATATAGGCGCCATGGTGGTTTACTACGATACCACTGACCTTCTTATCGCCAAGCGGGAAGCGGAAAACGCCAACAAGGCCAAGTCCGATTTCCTCGCCACCGTGTCCCACGAGATCCGCACCCCCATGAACGCCATCATAGGCATCTCCACCATGATGGCCGCCACGGAACTTACCGCCGAACAGCAGACCTTTTTAAAAAACATTCAGAATTCCTCCACGGTGCTGCTTACCCTGATAAATGACATCCTCGACTTTTCCAAAATTGAGGCCGGCAAGCTTGAACTGCTCCCCGACTACTTCAGCCTTATGGGCCTGCTTCGTCATTTGCAGGAGATGTTTGAACTCCTCTTTCCGGAAAAGGGCCTTTCCTTTACGTGTGTTTATGCCGAGGATCTTCCGGAAGTGGTATTCGGTGATGAAAAACGCATAGGCCAGATTATCACCAACATTCTCAACAACGCACTTAAGTACACCCGCACCGGTGGCGTAACATTGCGGGTAACAAGGACGGCGGCGCAGGGGGAATTGGCTGCGGGCACTGCGGAGGAGGAAGACCTTATCAGTATTGCTGTGGAAGATACCGGCATCGGCATTAAGGAAGACGCCATTCCCCGCCTCTTTACCGCATTCGAGCAGCTTGATCTGGTGCGTAACAAGCAGGTGCAGGGTACGGGCCTGGGCCTTGCCATTACCAAGCGGCTCTGCGCCATGATGTCCGGTGAAATCATCGTTACCAGCGAGTACGGTAAGGGTTCTGTCTTTACCATCAACCTTCCCTTAAAGCGGGGCAGCCAGGAGGAACTTCCCCGGGAAGAAATACAGGCGATCTCCTTTACCGCCCCCCATGCCCATGTACTTTTGGTGGATGACATCGAAATCAACCTTGATATTGCATCTTTCCTGCTCAATTCCTTTGAGATTAACCCCGATACTGCCAAAAGCGGAACTGAATCCATCGAAAAAGTCAAAGACCAAAACTACGATTTAATCCTTATGGATCACATGATGCCCGAAATGGACGGCGTTGAAGCGGTCCGCATTATCCGTTCCCTGGGTGACCGGAACGCCGCCATTCCCATTATCGCCCTCACCGCCAATGCGGTCTCCGGCGCCCGGGAGATGTTTCTTGCCAACGGCTTCAACGGGTTTATTTCAAAGCCCATGGATCAGAAGGCCCTTGCGGAAATCCTGCTCCGCTGGCTGCCGGAGGAGCTGGTAGAGAAATAGCGGCGGGGAAGTAAAAAGCGGTGCTTAGTACAATTTCTTCAAATCCTGAATCTCCAAGATCGAATGACACAGATTCATTAATAGAGTTGTTCAATAAATTCATTAACGGTACACCAAAACCGCAAGATGTCATATCTCCAATAAAAGCTGTCCATCCAAAGAATCCCTACTGATACATAATGACATAAGGCCGCGGGTTAAGGGCATAGACCTGTGCGGGCGTCAGGAGAGGGGCGTCGGGTTTTGAGTTAAAATTGAAGAAAAGTTTGAAGGCTTTGATGGGCATATTTGTCGCCTGTGCGTTATAGGCGTAGGTATCCCGTTTAAGGGAAGGGCTCCCGTGACCGTCCATGCAGTGTACCAGCCGTACATGATCAAAGCTGCTGTCAACCTGTTCGCGGTTGGTGATCATCCGCAGGTTAAACTGGTGGATCACCAGCATCCGTTCTCCGGGGATTTTGTTTTCCACAATATAATTTTCCATCACCCGCTGGGCTTCGTTTATTTCCGCTGCGGAGACGGCGCCGATTTCCAGGTTTGGCTTTTCGGTATGCCATTCCGGGTCCAGCGCCAGATGCACATTGGGGTAGCGCAGATAGGGGAGCATTTCACGCAGGGAGTCCGCCGGGGTTTTCTTGCCGATCTGGTGATCAAGAAAAATAAGGATATCGTGGGCCAGCGCGTATTCAATATAGGGCATCAGGTAATCTTCCCCAATGCGGAAGGTTCTTGCATCGGGCTGTATTGTGGCGTAAATAATGTAGAAAGCCTTTTGTATACCCCGGCCGCCGCTTACTGCGCGGTACTCTCCGGCCAGTTTGGTAAGCTGTGCGTCCAGTTCCTCAATCGAATACCTTCCCAGTATGCCCATCCCCCGGGAACGGGGGTGCCCGTAAAACGCAAGGATATCGTTGTTCAGGAGTATGGACAGTGAATCTACACCCCCCTGTTTCCGGGCTTTCATTTCCGCTTCGGTGGCGACCCAATAAGGCTTTGAGGCCTCCTGGTTTTTTATGGCATTGATTGAATCGGTAAAATAAATTGAAGGGAACAGCGGCGCCTCGGGTTCCCGTGCCTGTCCTGCAGTAAGGCTTAACGAGGATGGTATGGCAACGCTTTGAGCTTCCACCGCAAGGGGGATGATGCAGAACAATGCAGCGAGCAGGGGCAATAAAAATAATCCACCCCTTGTCTGAAGGGAAATAAAACGGGACATTGTGTGTTTATTATCGGCAGCGGTGGGAAAAATGATAAGTGTAAAAAATATCTCTGTAATAACGCCATACACCTGAGCATTTGTTTCGGAAAGCACACAAAAATTATGCGGGGGGTCCTGGTCGACAAAACCATGCCCCTCTAAAGAGGGTCACGGTTTTGTCGACCACCCCCATCCGCCTTATCTCATGTGTGCTTTCTAATTGTGCCCAGGTGTATGGCGCCTTATGTGTTTTGGTTACACTTGGATGTTCTACCGCTGCCGTTAAAGCGATTTCCTATAATTGAGCCGCCATAGGCACGGTAGAAGGATGGAACGTTCCCCATCTGAATGATCTCTGGATATCCCCGCTGGAGAGACAAGCGAAGCGCAGGCTCGTAAGCGGATTCCTCCAGACATTCAGATGGGGGTTGTTCCTTCCTTCTGCCGTGTTTGTGGGGTGCGGCTTCGTAGTTCTTTGGTTACTTCTTCGAGGCGTTTGTTGAGGGAGGCGATGGTGCGTTCAAGGCGCTGCTTTTCTTTTTCAAGGCGGAGTTGGGGGTCGTCTTCGGCGGGTTTGCTGCGGACCGACGTCTTTACCAGGTCGGGGCTTTTGCCTTTGACCAGGGCGGTTTCGGCGGCGAGACGGGTGTCGTCGTTTTTGATGCCCGCGAGGAAGCGCATGTTGTCGGCGCCTACCTGGGGGTCCAGGTCGTACTGGTGCATCTTTATGGCCATGGTGGCGGCCACCCGGGGGATGCGGAGGACCCGGTCTACGTAGTCCTCAAAGCGGGCGCCTGCGGCGTAGCAGAGTTCGTGGGCGCGGAGGAGGTGCATTCCCATTTCCTTCACCAAACTGCCGTTACCTAAAAGAAATTTTTGCCGTATCAATTCGGTCAATTCCGTCAGTTCCGGGGAGTTGGTGAACACATCCTTGTAGATTTTTTTCGCCTCCGCCTTTTCCAGGAGGCCGTGGAAGATGGCCCAGAATTCCGAAGTGTGAGCCCGGGAGGGAAGTTTGCCGCCCTGGGCGCAGGCGTGGAGGTGGTGGGCGTATTCGTGGATGGCGGTGTAGAGGAGGATGTTGTCGTCGGTAAAGTTCCGGTTGTGGAGGATGATTTCCCGGGTGTCCGGTTTGTAAAGGCCGTTTACCTTTTTGCTCTGCTTCCCCGAAAAGAGCAGGGTGAACTCCATGGGGGCGTCTTCGATGGCGAGCAGTTTTTCCTTAACCTGATCCTGATTCATGCGTCCTCCGGTCGCTTCAACTATTTTAGCCAAGTTCGCCGATTTTTTCCAGAGCCAGCGCCGCTGCGGCAACGCAGGCAGTTTCGGTACGCAGCGCCCGTTCACCCAGGGAAAGCCGCAGGAAGCCCGCCCCTTCCAGATGCGCCCGTTCCCCGTCGGACCAGCCCCGTTCCGGGCCGATGGCCAGCACCGCGGAGCGGCGCATCAGGCTGAGCCGCGCTATGGAACCCCCGGGCCGAACATTATCCGCCGCGATGAGCAGGGGCCCCAGACCTATCCGGCGGGCGCCTGCCGATCTACGGTCGGCTTGATTGTCCCAGGGCCGTTCCGAGAGCCATTCCTCCAGGCTGGGGTAAACCGATAAGGCCGGAACTCCGGTATCCCGGGACTGCACCGCCCCCTCGATAAGGGCGGCCCGGGCGCCGCCGTCGCTCAGGAGCTTGGTGTCCCGGTAGCTTTTTTCGCCCAACTCGGTTCCTACCAGGTCCACCGCTTCCAGTCCCAGGTTTGAAAGATCCCGAAGCAGCCGCCGCAGCTGTATAGGCCGGGGAAAGCCTACCGCAACGCGCAGGGGCAGCCGGGGGGGCGGCTCTTCATCAAGGTCCAGTGAGTAGAGGATCGATCCGTCAAGGTTGATCTTTGCGATGAACCCGGTTCCCCGTTTTCCCCCCAGGACCCCCGCATCAAAACTGTCGCCGGTTTTTTTGTGCAGCACCTTTAAAAGGTGGATGGTCCGCTCGTCCCGCCGGGGCAGGCTGCTTCCCAGTTCATGTTCTTCAAAAAGTATGATGTTCATGTATCACCTCGGTAATAGACGTCGTTTCCAGAAAATTGCCAATCAAAGTGCCGGCGCGGGACAGATAATCCGCCTCAAGATCAGTAAAACGATTCGGATGGGGGCTGTCTACATCCAGCACCCCGAAGACCCGGCCCCCTTTGAACAGGGGGATTACGATTTCCGACACGGACGCGGAATCGCAGGCGATATGCCCGGGAAAGCGGTGAACATCAGCGACGATGAGGGGCTTTTGGTCCAGCGCCGCCCGGCCGCATACCCCCTTGCCCTCCCCAATCCGGGTACAGGCGGGCTTCCCCTGAAAGGGCCCCAGTACCAGCTCTGTCCCCTTGAGCAGGTAAAACCCAACCCAGTTGATATCCGGCAGATAGCTGTTCAAAACCGCAGACACATTGGCCAGGGCGGCGATCAGGTCTGTTTCACCCTCAAGCATGGCCTTTACGGTCTCCGTCATGAGTTCAAGGTTTGCTGTGGGATCGGCGGCCCTTTGTAGTTCAACCATGGGGAAAGTTTATTGTAATTTTGAAAAAAAGTCACCGCTTCAAATAAAAGTAATATTTTTATAACACCCATTATCCTGCTTGTTATATCATACAATATGCATTATAATGAGTATTAAGAACGATTTATGAGTAAACACATCCATTTGCCCATACCGGTTATGGGGGCCCTGCGCAAACTGGGGCAGGACATAAACGGTGCCCGCAGGCGGCGGCGTATTACCATGGCCCTGATGGCGGAACGGGCGGGCATAGCGGTAAACACCCTGGCCAAGATCGAGAAAGGGGACCCCGCCGCCTCCATGGCAGCCTATGCCTCGGTGCTGTTTGTGCTGGGCCTGACCGACAGTCTGCGGGACATTGCAGACGCTTCCCGGGATCTTACCGGGCGTATGCTGGAAGAGGAACGGCTGCCCAAGCGCATACGGTATCCAAAGAGGACGCCCCATGGAGGACAAAATGGACAGTAAGAAAATTTACATTTCAATCTCCCTGGGCAACAATGAGGTGAGCGTTGGTACACTCTGGTCTTATTACCGTAACGGGCGGGAGACCGCTTCTTTTGAATATGCCCCTGGCTGGCTAAGCTCCCCTGAACGGTTTGCCCTTGAAATGGGTCCCCATGTATTATCCACGGCCATAGATTTTACCAGCCGCGAAGCATCCCTTGATACGGCGCTGTCGGTCATAGCGGATTTCAGACTGTCCCCCAAAGAAGCGGGTACCATTATACAAACCGTTACCGGTGCGGTAAAACCCTGGAAAAGCATCGCACGGTCTTTTGGTCTAAGCCGTGCTGAAATTGAAAGGATGGAGACGGCGTTTAGGGTTTAATCAGGAAGAAGAGGGGCGGGGTTAAAAACCGTACAAAGTCTGTACAAATAACAAGTTGTATGCTATGCTATACTATACCTATGAGCGCCGCCAAAATGAAAAGGATAGATTTACGCATTACCCAGGAAGTCAAAATCCTGATTGAACGGGCCGCCCAATTGAAGCATACAACCGTCTCCGCCTATATGCTGGAATCCGCCATGCAAAGGGCCAGTGCGGAAATTGATACCCTTGAACGGCTCCATCTGCAAGGCGCCGACTGGGATAATTTTTATTCCGCACTGGTAAATCCCCCTGAACCTAACCGGGCCTTAATAAATTTGATGAAAAATAACCAGGTCTGAAATGGAACTCTCCCTGGTTCCCCTTTCAAAAGAGCATCCGGTCAAGTCTTTTGATTGCGGTAATGCGGTACTTAACGAATATTTAAGGCGCTATGCGCTGAAAAATGACCGTTTATCGATTGGCAAGACTTTTGTAGCCCTTGACGAAGACAAAACTATCGCCGGCTACCTTACTTTATCAAACGCACAGATAGATAAGGTTGATTTACCCGAACCGGTACAAACCAAGCTGCCCCGTTACCCAATCCCCGCCTTGCGGATAGCCCGGCTCGCCGTGGACCAAAAAAGACAGGGGCTCGGCATGGGTTCGTGGCTGCTGAAACAGTCATTTATAAAAACCCTGCAGATTGCGGACATTACCGGTGTTTTCGCCGTCATGGTAGATGCGATAGACGAAAAGGCCCGGGATTTTTATCTTAAATACGGATTTGTGTCTTTCCAACGGGAGCCCCTTACCTTATTTTTGCCTTTGGAAACGATCCGACGTGCCATCTCCCCCCTAAACATCCCCCGAACTATCTAAATCCCTCCAAATTATATTGAATAAGAACCCCAAAAGATGGATATTTATACTAGGTAATTATGTTTGTAGCCCCCAAGGAGCAGTTGATGAGCGACTTCAGGTCCAATGACCCGCAGAAAGATAAAAAGAAACCGAAGAACGGGGGGCCCCAGTTTCCCTTTGGAGGGCCGAAGCTGCCGGATTTCAAGCCCTTTGGGGGCTGGAAGTTCTCTATTGTTTATATCGTTATCCTGGTAATCGGCATGAGCCTCTTTAACTATGTCTTTTTGAACCGGGTGAATCCTACCATCGACTTTTCCGAGTTTAAGGCCCGGATCGGCTCCGGAGAGATTAAGCGGGTGGAGCTGACCGATTCCTACTTTACCGGTTATACCACTGCCGCCCGGCGGGATACTGCGCCCCGGCCTCCCATGCGGACTTCCTACATGAACTCCCCGGAACCGGTGTATCGGGCGGTGCCTCTGAATGACCCGGAAATCATCAAATTGATGGACGAAAAGGGTGTTGCCTACTATGCGGTGTCCCGCGAGGGGAGCACGATCCTCAACATTATCTTCAGTTGGGTCCTGCCAATCGCCTTTTTCTTCTTTATCTGGCGTTTTTTGATGAAGCGGCTGGGCAATATGGGGGGGAATGTGCTCTCCGTGGGGCAGAACCGGGCGGTGATCGTGGCGGAAGGGGATATTGTTACCCGGTTTCACGATGTTGCCGGGGTGGATGAGGCCAAGGAAGAGCTGGTTGAGGTGGTGGATTTCCTTAAAAACCCCAAAAAGTACACCGATATCGGGGGAAAAATCCCCAAGGGGGTGCTTTTGGTGGGCCCTCCGGGGACCGGGAAGACCCTTTTGGCCCGGGCTGTCGCCGGGGAGGCCGGAGTTGCCTTCTTCCGCATGAGCGGCGCGGACTTTGTGGAGATGTTTGTCGGCGTGGGGGCCGCACGGGTGCGGGACCTCTTCAAGCAGGCCCGGGACAAGGCGCCCTGTATCATTTTTATCGATGAATTGGACGCCATCGGCAAGAGCCGGATGAACAATATCGCCGGGGGCAACGACGAGCGGGAGCAGACCCTGAACCAGCTCCTGGTGGAGATGGACGGCTTTGACTCCACCACCGGCCTGATTATCCTGGCGGCCACCAACCGGCCCGATGTGCTGGACCCGGCGCTGCTGCGGCCCGGCCGCTTCGATAGGCAGGTCCTGGTGGACCGCCCCGACCTTAAGGGCCGGGAGGAAATTCTGCGCATCCACTCCAAGGAAGTTAAACTGCACCCCCAGGTGGACCTGGAGGCCATTGCGCGGGTTACCTCGGGCTTTTCCGGGGCGGACCTTGCCAATATCGTGAACGAAGCGGCTTTGCTGGCGGTCCGGGGCGGCCGCCATTCGGTAGAACAGCAGGACTTTAACGAGGCTATCGAGAAAACCGTGGCGGGGCTCCAGAAGAAGACCCGGGTGCTGAAACCGGCGGAACGCAAACTCACCGCCTACCACGAGGCGGGCCATGCCCTGGTGGCCGCCTTTACCCCCGGTTCGGACCCGGTGCAGAAGATTTCGATTATTCCCCGGGGCTATGCCCTGGGCTATACCCTGCAAATGCCCATTGAGGATCGCTTTACCATTACCGAATCTGATCTATTGGGGCGGATCGACGTGCTCCTGGGCGGCCGGGTTGCGGAAGCCATAGCTTCCGGTGAATTTTCCACCGGGGCTGCCAATGACCTGACCAAGGCCACGGACATTGCCCGCAAGATGATCACCGATTATGGCATGTCGGGCCGCTTTAAGCATGTGGCCCTTACCTCCCGCGGAATGCGGATGCCCGGTGACGCGGTCCAGGAACCCATGTTCCACCGGGAATATTCCGAGGCAACCCAGCAGTACATCGACGAAGAAATCGCCAAGATTGTGGAAGAACGCTACGCCGGGGTAACGGGTATCCTGAGCCTGCACCGGTCCCTGCTGGATACGGTGGCGGGCCGGCTTCTGGAAAAGGAAACCCTGGACGAGAAGGAATTCAAGGCCCTTATCAGCGGTGAAGGATTGGCGGTTAATAGTGAGGGATCGGCGCTTAGCGGTGATGGATCGGCTTTAGCGGCGGGTAATTGAAGAAGAGCCCCCGTAATAACTACTCATTATCATTATCTTCCGGGTATTGTGTCCGCTGTTCGCCCACCCATTTCTGGAAGGCATCGGAAATATTGTCCAGATAGATGTTGCGTTCATCGGAATTCCATTGATTTTCATCGAGAAAAAACTGAAAGGGCTGCACATTGAGGGCGGAAGCAAGCTTTGCCAGGGTTTTTGCGGAGAACCATTTATTGCAGTTTTCAATATCGTTGATAAAATTGTGGGTAAGTCCCGCTATGCCTGCCAAGCTCAGCTGCGATAGGTTTTGCTGTTCCCGGAGACGCTTTAAATTTTGGGCGAACAAGAGGCGGATATCCTCTTCGTTGTACAATGCTTCCATATCGATACCAGGAATTGTCCCCTCTATCCGGGATTTCAACAAACAATCACGGGCAACAATATTGTCGCTATTGGTTTATCGTTGAGTATTCCGAAAAGGAGCTCAGAGAGGGCCGATGTCAGCGAAGGTCCGATATGGGCAGCTTGTTCAGGATGAGTATTTCCGGCCGGTATTCAAAGTGCATGGTATCGTAAAAGAGCCATTTTCCGCCCCAGATAAAGCCGTAGGCTTCAAAGGCCTTGATCACCGGCTCCGGGGGGTGGAGCCGCTTTTCGTAGGGGATCGCCCACCACTCCGGTTGGGTCCGGGCGGTCCAAAGCCAGTAGGTTTCGAGCCTGCCTGAGGATTTGGGGAGCAGGTCCAGGGCGGCGCCATAGGCGTGGTAACTCCGGCTCTGGGTGTTGGCGATACTCCGCCAGTTCCAGGCGTCCAGGGTATTCAGGCCGTTTATCCATTGGCGTACCTGGGGATTGGTTTTTGCTTCGGCGAGAATCCGCTCTTCCACCAGGGCGAGTTCTTCCATGATCGCGTAATGGATCAGTAAGGTCTTCCCGAAAAGCCGGATGGATTTTAGGCGATCGTAGGATTCATCCCGGGTATGGGCCCTCCAAAGGGCATCGTAAAAATGCTGTGAACGTTTGGGGGGATGCTGCTGCCGCCGCGCCGCCTGATCCCGGAACCGGGCGGTTTCCTCCGGTCCCGGCTCCCGCCAGGGGGGAAGGTTCTCTGCGTAATTGTAGAAGGGCTGGGGGTCGTAATCGGTGGCCTTATCCCGCAGTTCCTCCGGCAGGAGCCGGCCTTCGGCGTAGTAGTACCAGACCCCGCGAACCGGTACCGCCCAATCCCCCGGGTCCTGGGGGGATGTTTGCCGGCGGACCGCCGGCCCCACCCGGTCAGGATATGCCGCCGCCAGGGCCTTCATCACCGCCTCGCCCCGCTCCTGTTCCTGCCGCTCCGGCGCAGTCCCCTGGGGATTCAGGGGATTCCCCGGCCCCTGTTCCGCCTCAACCTTCTCGCTTGCCGGGTCCCGGCCCGCCGGGGCGAGTTCCGCCAGTACGACCGTTTCCTGTTTCAATATTGCCGACCTGCCCTGGGCGTTCCCCATTGCAAAGGCAGAGAAAATTCCGATAAAAACAAAAAAATAAACCAGGCAGACCATTCTTCTGCCAAAACATGCATCTACGAAAAACAAACTCCCATTTCCTTAACGCCAAATAGATTTTCTGCCTCACTAAGGTAGAATTACCCCGAACGCAATGAAGGGGTTCCCCCATGATAGCAGACTATGGGCGCTTGTAAAGGGGGGTCTAATAAGGTATTAAGCTTCTTCAATATCTTTGATAGAAAGGCCGGTAATTTCGGCAATGCTTTCCGGAGAATCGCCCCGGGCTTTCATTTTCCGGGCATGTTCAAGCTGTACCTGATGAGTGGCTGCTTCCGTCTGTTTCCGGGCTTCATCCAGCTGTTCCTGGACTCTGTCCATCCGGTACTGCCAGATGTTTTCCCAGTCATACCGGTTCAGCTTCTTCCACTCCATGTACATACGGACCCGTTTGGGCCAGTTCAGCCGCTCTACGATACTTACCACATTGCCAACTTCGGGGTGTTTTTCCGCCAGCATCTTAAGCTCCTTTATCTCTTCACACTTGAACAGCTGCAACCACGCCCATTCGGGAGACCCGTTCTCATCCCTGGGCACCTTGGGTAACTCTATTGTAATGATCTTTACCAGATCTGTAAATCTTTTCCCTGTCTGTTCATGCCGCATTTCCCAGACATTGAGGTAAGCCGGCTCTTCGGGGATTAAGATGTGGTTACAGATCACGATGCTGATCACCTGGTTGAGCCGGTTATAGTCATATCCCCGCCGTAACTGTTCCCACAGGAGCTTGGAAGAGTAGTACATGAGCCGGTTCTTCATAAAGTTGTAGGGGTCCGCCTGTAATTCCACATGGATAACCCTGCCGGAGCGGGTATTGATCCTGACATCCACGATGGCCAGCTTGTCTTTTTTCCACATCCGTTTAAGGAAGGGGTTAACGATGGTGAGTTTTTGGTATTCCTCCCCGGGCAGGTCAAGGAGAGTTTTGAGAAAATCAGCGGTAATGTCGATGTGCCGCTGATCGCCGAAGATGAGACTGAAAAGATAGTCCCAGAGCAGAGAGAATGGTTTTTTCCCCATATAAATCCTCCGCTATATATAGGGCATCCGCATGTGTGGTGATTGCATGAAAGGTAAAAAATCTTTAGAAATTTTAAAAATTCGCACCTTTATAGGTTTTTTCAGAACCCGCCCCCCTAACCCAAGAATTCAAAGTGGGGGTAGCGTAATGGACCGCAGGACCAAACCACAAGGTTTGGTCCGAGGACCATGGAGCGAAGGGGGAGCCGCGAAAAAAACGCTTCCCCATTTCGGGTAGAGGCCCCAACTCCCCTGCAACCGGAGTTTATTACGGGCACGCTTGGGATAAGGCGGAGGGGGTGGTACATGAAGCTGTGACCTTCGTAAGAAGGGCATGGATTCATGTACCAGGACCCCCGACATAATTCTGCGTGCCCGTGGGACAGTACGGTTGCAGGGGAGTTGGGGTATATACCCCAGAGGCGCTCCCCCTCTTGCATTCCCCCCCTTCCATCCGGTAGTATTAATAGATAATGAAACGGGGTGTTTTTGCGGTTCTCCTTTTGATTAATGGGTGCTTTTTTATATATTCGCAGGAAATTATTACCGCAGAACGGTATCTGGAGTCGGTTTCGGAGCGGTACAGTGGGATTAAGGACTATGAAGCCAGACTGGCGATTCGATCCGGGAATACCGATATGCTGGGGACGGTGAGCCATCTGGCGCCTTCTTTTTTGCGGATCGATTTTACCCGGCCGGCGGAACAGGTTATTGTGTTTAACGGTGAATTGCTGACGGTGTATCTGCCGGAGTACCGGGCGGTGCTGAATCAGGAGATTACGGCGGGCAAGCGGCCGGGGGCGGCTTCAGCTTCTCTGGCTACGGCCCAGGGGCTTACCCTGCTCAGGCGTAACTATGTTCCCAGCTTTGTGACCGGGCCGGAGCCGATTCCCCTGGATGAGGGGTCGAGGGAGCGGGTGGTTAAACTGCGGCTTACCCGGCGTTCCATTTCCGAGGGGTTTCGGGAGCTGATTTTGAGTATCGATCCCAATTCAAAGCTGATCCGCCGTATTGAGGGGTCTACCATTGCGGCAAGCCAGCTGCGCTTTGACTTTTCGGAGATCAAGACCAATCAGGGGATTCCTGCCCAGCGCTTTATCTACGATTCCCCTGCATCGGCAAATCTGATCAACAATTTTCTTTTTCGGGATACCGATTAGTATGGCGATGGTGACGATTGTGATGGTTCGCGGCAGAGGCAGCTCAAAAAAGGAGGAGCTTGGTGGAATCCCTGGGAGATAAGCTGAAGGCCGCCCGTGAATTGAAGGGCTATACCTATGATCAGGTGAGCCGGGAAACCAATATTGCCGGCCGCTACCTTGAAGCCCTGGAACAGGAAGATTTTTCGATTTTCCCGGGGGAGCCCTATCTGTTGGGTTTCTTGCGGAACTATGGGGAATATCTGGCGCTGGATGTGGGGGAACTGCTTTCCCTGTACCGGTCCCTGAAAATCCAGGAACAGCCTATTCCGGTGGAGCAGCTGCTGCGGTCCCCTCCCAATTATGCCAAGATCATTTTAAGCATCCTGATTCCCCTGCTGGTACTGGGCGCCGCCGGGGGCGGCTACTATCTGTTTAAAAATCGTCCCCGCAAGGAAGCGTCCGCCGCGCCTGTCCGGTCGGCAACAGAATATGTGATGAGTACCGATTCCCTGGAGCGGCGCTTTTACCGGGGGGACTCGATTTTGATTCCCCTGGGCACGGACCAGTACAAGCTTGCCCTTTCCAATCTGGGGGAGGCCCTGACTATTACCACCCCCGGCGGCGCGGTGATGCTGGATTTAAGCCAGGAAGTTAATGTTGACCTGAATAATGACGGCATTGCGGAACTGCGGATTACCGCGGCGGACTTTGTCAAAAACGACAGCGCCGCCGGGGCTTTGCTGCGTTTTGAGATGAACAACGGTATTCCGGTTCTTGATACGCCGCCCTCCGCTGAGGGCGCTGCTCCCCCGGCGGTTTCGGGGCCCGGGGTCACGGTGATCTTTCCCGCTTCTCCAAGGGACCCGCCTATTATCAGCCCCTATCCTTTTACCCTGCAATTTGCTTTTCAGGGTTACTGCATGTTCCGCTGGGAGATTCTTCGTGAGCGGGACCGTCGGGACCGGAACGAACAGTATTTTCAGCGGGGGGATGAGCTTAACATTCAGGCCCAGAACGGCATCCGTATTTGGGTTTCCAATGCCCAGGTGGCAAAATTGCAGGTTATAGGCGGCAGCCGGACGGTTACACAGGAACTGGGCGGCGCCGGCGAAGTGGTGGTGGCGGAGATCCTGTGGGTCCAGGATGAAGAAAAACACTACCGCCTGGTTCTGGCGCGGCTTGAGTCTGCGGTTCCGCAATAGCCATTCAAAACGTGGGCTCCAATCAATTTCCTTTGCGCTTCTTTCTCGATCCCTTTGGCTGTGTAAAGAATCAGGTTGACGCAGAAACCATGATGGCCAGCCTGAACGGGGCCGGCTGGTCCGTTGCGGAAGGCGCCGCCGATGCTGACCTTATCATTATCAATTCCTGCGGATTTATCGAAAGCGCCAAACAGGAATCGATCAACGCGGTTCTTGGGTGGCGCAAAATGTACCCGGATAAAAAAATTCTCCTTGCCGGCTGTCTGGCCCAGCGTTATGCCAAAGAACTGGCGGAATCCCTCCCGGAGGCGGACCTGCTTTTTGGCAACGCGGACCTTTCCGGCATTGTAAAAGCCGTTGTCAATTTAGCGGGCAGCAGTGATACTGTTGCGCCGCCGATGGGTAATGAAGAAGAAAACGCCGGAGGTCTTGCCGGAAAGCGGCCCCTGCTTTCTTTACCCGGTTCGGCGTATGTTAAAATTAACGAGGGCTGTAACAACCGCTGCACCTTCTGTTCCATCCCCCTTATCCGGGGCCCGCTCCGCAGCCGCAGTATTCCTGATGTGCTTGCGGAATGCCGGGAGCTCCTGGGCCGGGGCATCAGGGAACTGTGTCTTATCGGGCAGGACATTGGTTCCTACGGCAAAGATTTTTCGGGGGCTGACAGCCTGCTTCAAGGAAGTTTACTTCCAAAAAGCTTGCTTCCCGATTTGCTGGAAGCCCTCTCTGAACTGGAGGGTGATTTTTGGGTACGGCTGCTCTACATCCACCCGGACAATTTTCCCCTGCCCATTCTGGATATCATGGAACGGGACAAACGCTTCCTTCCTTATTTTGATCTTCCCTTCCAGCATGGTTCGGAAAAAATCCTTGCAGCCATGAACCGCCGGGGTACTGCGGAAACGTATCTTTCCCTAATCGAAACAATCCGATCCCGGCTTCCCGGCGCGGTATTACGCTCAACCTTTCTGCTGGGCTTTCCCGGCGAAACCGATGAGGATTTCCAGGCCCTGCTGGATTTTCAGGACAAGGCCCGGCTGGACTGGGCGGGCTGCTTTGCCTATTCCCGTGAGGAGGACACCCCCGCTTATTCCATGAAAAACCGGGTGTCCAAAAAACTTACAGCGGAACGGAAGCGCATTGTGGAGGACCGGCAGGCAGGCATCAGCGAAAAGCAGATGGATCGCTTCGTGGGCAGGGAACTTGACGCGCTGGTGGAAGAAGCGGTTGATGAAGAAGAGGGCCTCTATCTGGGCCGGCTCTACTGCCAGGCCCCGGAGGTGGACGGCGCGGCGGTGATCAACAGCGATTGGAATCTGGCGCCGGGCAGCATGGTCCGGGGCAGGGTGATTGGACGGGCAGGATTTGATTTGGAATTACGTATATAAGGATGTTAGACGCAATTTTCCCTAACGTGGTTGACAATAAAATAAGCATGGAGGAAAAATGGATAAAAATATCGGTATTATCGGTTATGGAAGCATGGGGAAAATGTTTCTTAATAAATTTATTGAATCAAAAACCATACAGGAATCAAATATATTTATTTCAAACAGAACTTTTGAAAAAATAATAAATTTAGATAAAACATATTCAAAACTAAATATTTGTAAAAATAATATCGATGTAGTAAAAAATGCAAAGATATTATTTATTTGTGTAAAACCATTGGAAATAAAAAATGTTTTAACGGAGATAGTCGAATATCTGGGTGCCAATATTCACATTATTTCATTAAACGGAAGTGTGTTATTTAATCAAATTGAAAAAATATGTATAAATAAAAAAATATCAAAAATAATTCCGAGCATAACGGCGGAGGTAAATCAATCGGTAACATTAGTATGTCATAATGCCAATGTAAATGTCAAAGACAAGGAAGCAATAAATAATTTATTAAAATGTTTTGGAACCATTATGGAAATACCTGAACCGGAAATGGGCATGGGGTCTGAATTGACAAGCTGTATGCCTGGTTTTATTGGTGCAATATTTAAAGTTATAACAGAAGAAGCCGTAAAGCATACATCAATACCCAGAGAAAAAATAATAGAAATGGTTATAGCAACAATGTATGGGACAGGAAAATTATTATTGGAAAAAGAAATGACCTATGATACTTTAATAAACAGGGTAGCGACCAAAGGAGGAATAACCGAAGAAGGGACAAAAATCATTGAAAATAAATTGCCGGAAATTATTGAAGAAATGTTTATAAAAACACTGGAAAAAAGAAGAATAACAACAGAAAAAGCAAATAATGAATTTAATATATCGCTATACGCTGCGCCGCAGTAGTGGTTTGGTCGTAAACTTTTCACGTTACATGGACTTTGTTCAAAAATAGAAAAAGCGGCGGATAGATGATCCCTGCCGGCGTATCGTGACATTCCTCCCTTCCCCGTCTATAATGAACCATGACCGAAGGTCCCGCCGCCCCCATCCCTTCCTACCTCGCCATGCTCAACCCGGAACAGCGGGAGGCGGTGTTCCACACGGGCAGGCCGGGGGACGGTGAGAATCCTGATTCCCGCCATCCCCTGCTGATCCTTGCCGGGGCGGGATCGGGGAAAACCCGGGTGATCACCACGAAAATTGCCTGGCTTATCCGGGAGAAGGGGGTGGACCCCCGGTCCATTCTGGCGGTGACCTTTACCAACAAGGCAGCCCGGGAAATGGCGGAACGTGCCCGGCTGATTGATGAGCGGGCGGGGGACGCCATGCTGCGGACCTTCCACTCCTTTGGGGCCTGGTTCCTCCGCCGCAACGGTTCCCTGGCCGGCCTGGACAGCGCCTTTGTGATCTACGATGATGACGACACGGTTGCCCTTCTTGCCACCCTTCTGGAAGATACCCCCAAGGCGGAGATCAAACAGATCGCCCATGGCATTGCCCGGGCCAAGGATTACTTCCTCAGCCCCGGGGACCCCGGGCTTGACCTTATCGACCACCGCAAGCAGTTCCGCCGGATCTACGCCCGCTACGAAGAACGGCTCGCCCAGATCGGCAATGTGGATTTTGGGGACCTGATCAAAAAGCCTGTGGAAATTCTCCGCAGCCAACCGGATGTGGCCCGCCGTTTTCGGGACCGCTTCCGGGTGATCATGGTGGACGAGTACCAGGACGCCAACATTGCCCAGTTTGAGCTGCTCAAGGAACTCTGCGGTCCCGAAACCTATGTCTGCGTGGTGGGCGACGACGATCAGTCCATATACCGCTTCCGGGGCGCCGAAGTACGGAACATCCTGGAATTTCCCGACCGCTTCCCCGGCGCCGACATCATCCGGCTGGAACGGAACTACCGGTCCACGGTCCCCATCCTCCGGGCCGCCTCCTCGGTGGTGGACCACAACGAATCCCGGCTGGGTAAGGAGCTCCGCTCCGAACGGGGCCAGGGCAAAACCCCGGTGCTGGCCTTCCTCCCCGATCAGGACGAGGAGGCCAACTTCTGCGCCAGACTGATCGAAAGCTCGGTCAAGGGCAACGGCCAGTCCGGCAAAGGCGGCGGCGGCAAAAGCAGCAGTTCAGTTAAACCGGGCGCTGCCGGGCAGTCAAATGCCGGACAAGCGGCGGCCTTCTCCGATTGGGCCATCCTCTACCGCACCAACGCCCAATCCCTGGGCTTCGAGACCGAATTTCTCCGCCGGGGCATCCCCTACCGGGTGGTGGGTTCCCTCAAGTTCTACGAGCGGGAAGAGATAAAGGACGCACTGGCCCTGCTTTCCTTCCTGGTGAACCCCCGGGACGAGATCGCCTTCCGCCGGGTGGTGAACAAGCCGGCCCGGGGCGTAGGGCCCGCCACGGTGGACCACATTACTGCGGCTTCTGACGGCGGGGATCTGGGCGTTGCGGCAAAAGGATTGCTGCCGGAACTTTCCGCCAAGGCCCGCGCCGGAGTGGGGACCTTCCTCAAAATGATTGAAGAGGGCCGGGCCCTTCTTTCCGATCAGGACGGGGGGAAGGAATCAAAACAGCAGCCCCGCAAGCCAAAGAACCGGGAGGAACTGCGCGCCGGGGAGGGGCTTTCGGTCCTGGTGGTCAAGCTGGTCAAGGATTCAGGGATTGCCGACTATCATCAGATGAATGATGAAATCTCCGGGAATCAGCGGCTCAACAACCTCCAGGAACTGGCCAACGCCGCCAGCCTCTACGCCCCCAACATGGACGGGCTCCTGGAATTCCTTGAACACATCGAACTTGACCGTTCCCTGGAGGACGATACCAACAAGGACAAAACAAAGGACAACGCAGTAACACTGATCACCTTCCACAACACCAAGGGACTGGAATTCCGCCGGGTGATCATGACCGGCATCGAACAGGGCATCTTCCCCCGGGAGGACAAACAGGATGAGGAGCTTGAGGAGGAGCGGCGGCTCTTTTACGTTGGCGCCACCCGCGCCATGGACGAGCTCTACCTGACCTCCTGCGCCATGCGCCGCGTCTTCGGCCGCACCATGCCCGAAGAGCCCAGCCTCTTCCTGCGGGAGATCGATAAAAGTGTGCTGCGGATCATCGGGAATGTACCCTACGGCTTCGGTTCCGGATCAGGCAGCGGCGGCCTGACCGGCGGCGTCCGCTTCGGCAAGGGACGGGATGAGGGCGGCAGCGGTAAAGACGGCGGTTGGCGGCGGGGGGACCGGCTTTACCACGATGACCACGGCTACGGCGCGGTGGTGGAGGTGCGGGACAGCGAGGAAGGGCCGGTGGTCCGGGTGCAGTTTGAGACCGGGAAGGAGCTGCGTTTTTTAAGCCTTCACCAGGGGAGCCGGTTTACCAAAATCGGCAGGGATGACTAAATGA
>BNVE01000033.1 GCA_025997875.1 Spirochaetia bacterium | reverse complement strand
GATGGCTGGTATCAGGACGGCATCGGGGGAAATTACGATTACTACAACCCCTTTGGTTTTCATTTTTACGGCCTGGTCTATGCCAAACTTGCAGGTAACCGTGATCCCGAACGGGCGGCCCGGTATATAGAACGGGCCCGGCTGTTCATCCCCCGGTTCACGGCCTGGTGCCGGGAAGACGGATCTGTCATCCCCATGGGCCGCAGCCTGAGCTACCGATTCGCTATTAGTTCATTGTTCTCCGCCTGCGCCTTCGCGGAGATTGAAATTCTCCCCTGGGGTGTGCTGAAGGGTCTGGTACTGCGGAATCTGCGCTGGTGGTTTTCCCGGCCCATACTGGACGCCGGGGGTATACTCTCGGTTGGTTACGGGTACCCCAACCTCATCATGGCGGATGCCTATAACTCGCCGGGTTCTCCCTATTGGGGTATGAAGGCGTTTATCATCCTGGCCCTTGGCAAAGATCATCCCTTCTGGCAGGCGGAAGAGTTGCCGCTCCCCGAACAGCCGCAGATCAGCTGCGAAAAAATTCCCGGCTTCATCATTACCCACACCCCCGAGGACGCCCAGCTTTTAACGCCGGGACGGTATCCCAACTTTGACATGAACCATCCGGCGGAGAAGTACTGCAAGTTCGCCTATTCCGCCCGCTTCGGTTTCTGCGTTTCCCACAGTAATTATAATCTGGCAGCAAGCGGCTGCGATTCCATGCTGATACTCAGCGAAAAAAACGCCGGCTACTGGCGGCAGCGCCGGGAAACCAGCGGGCTTGCCACGGGTCCCAACTGGACCAGAAGCGTCTGGAAGCCCTGGGACGACGTGGAGATCGTCACCACACTGGTGAGCCTTGGCGCATGGCATGTGCGGGTCCACCGGATAACAAGCGGACGCTCCCTTGATACCGCAGAGGGCGGATTCTCCATTCCCCGGTACCACAAACTTGAAGAGGCCCAGCCGCTTACTAACGCTGCGACCGGGGAACATGAAGCCATGGCTGTTTTTGACTGGGGGGCCTCACGGATTGCGGCATTGGAACAGGGTACATCCCGAAAAGGCGCTCTCATCATCCCGGCGCCCAACCTCAATATCATGGAACCTTCCGCGGTAATTCCCATCCTCAGGGGGACGCTGGAACCGGGGCTCACCATACTGGCCTGCGCGGTCCGGGCAGGGGACCGGGAACCGGTGGTACGGGAAAAAATTCCCGCCGTGCTTTTCAAAGAAAATGGCGCGGTGGAAATTAATAATTGAGGCAGTTCCAAAATATCAGATTTTGGAACTGCAACCTTAGATTTAAGGGGAAAAGCGGACTTTAGACCGCTTTTCCAAGAGCCGGTTCCAAAACTCGGTTAGTTTTGGAACCGGCTCAATTTACTTTGATTTTTGGATAAAAGTACATTATAATTGGATTATCATACCATGGAGGATAAATATGGCAAAGAAATTCAAACTCGGGCTGGTCAGTAGGCTGCTTATCGCGATTGTTCTGGGTATCATTCTGGGACTCTGGGCGCCGCAGCCGGTAAACAGGACGATTGTCACCCTGTCGAAGCTGTTCAGTTCCTTCCTGCTCTTTGTTATCCCTTTGATGATTGTGGCCTTTGTCACTATGGGCATCGCGGACCTGTCCCAGGGAGCGGGGAAACTGCTGGGAATTACCGGTGGCATTTCCTACGCCTCTTCCCTTATTTGCGGGTCCATCGCGTTTACCGTGGCAATAAACCTCTTTCCCACCTTTATGAGCCCGGCGGCGCTTGGAGCAATCGGGGACCCCGAGGCGGGCATGCTGTCCCCCTATTTCACCATTCCCCTTTCACCCATACTGGATGTGACCTCTGCGGTGGTCCTGGCTTTTATCCTGGGACTTTGCATCAGCGCCCACCGGGAAAAGATGAACGCCTTCTACGAACCGATTGCCGATTTTTCACAGATCATCAACTCGGTGTTGAAGTCGGCGATTATTCCCCTTCTGCCCCTTTACATCTGCGGAACCTTTGTGAACATGACCGTGAGCGGCCAGACCTTCACCATTCTGAATTTGCTCTGGAAGGTCTTCCTGACGGTGATCATCCTGCACCTGTCATACCTCCTGGTTATGTTCCTGGCAGCCGGCGCGATCGGCAAAAAAAATCCTTTTGTATTGTTAAAAAACCAGATCCCCGGTTACCTTTCCGCTATCGGGACCCAGTCCTCGGCGGCGACCATCCCGGTGAACCTTAAATGCGCCGAGGCGGACGGTGTTTCCAAAGAGATACGGAACTTTGTCATCCCCCTCTGCGCAAACATCCACATGGCAGGTTCCATGATCACCATTACCTGCTGCGTAACAGCGGTACTGTTGATGTACAAAATGCCCGTCAATATGGGAATCATCGTGCCCTTCATCATGACCCTGGGGATCGCCATGGTAGCGTCACCGGGCGCGCCCGGGGGCTCCATCATGACCGCCCTGCCCTTCCTGCCCATGGTGGGGATTGCGTCCAACAGCGCCATTGCGAGCCTTTTGATCGCCCTCTATATTACCCAGGACAGTTTTGGTACTGCCTGTAACGTGTCGGGGGACAACGCGATTTCTGTGATTATTGAAACCATCTATCAGAAACACATCAAAAACAAGGTCCCGGCCGGCGTCGAAGCTGGCCAAAAGGCATAAAATTGAACATCTTTGATATCATAGGCCCGGTGATGATCGGGCCTTCCAGTTCCCACACCGCAGGAGCCGTCAGGATCGGAAGGGTCAGCCGGATGATCCTGGGGGATATTGTGGCCAGGGCGGAAATCGGCCTGGCCGGTTCCTTTGCCCAGACAGGCCGGGGGCATGGAACCGACCGGGCCCTGCTCGCGGGCCTTATGGATATGGACACCGATGACGACCGCATCAAGGACAGTTTTACTGTTGCAAATGAGCAGGGCCTTGAATATCATTTTTCAGAGGTAAAAATACCCCGCTGCCATCCGAATACGGTAAAGCTCCACCTGACCGGCAAAACCGGGAAAGTCTGTGCGGTCCAGGGATCATCCGTGGGGGGCGGTAATATCATTATCACCAACGTGAACGAGATGGAAACCGAATTTTCGGGGAGCGTGGATACCCTTATCATCGCCCACAAGGATATGCCGGGGATGATTGCCGCAGTAAGCTCCCTGATGGCGGAACACGATGTCAACATCGGAAACTTCAGGCTCAACCGCCCCCACAAGGGCTTCCAGGCGGTAATGACCGTGGAGATTGACGGCGCCATGGATCGGGAACTTATAGCAAACCTGCGGGCCATGCCTCATATTGACAGCGTGGTATATCTCCGCGCGCATCAATAAACAGGGAGCAGAAAATATGCTGGAATACCATTCAATAGGGCTGCTTGCTAAAACCGCAGAAGAACAGGGCCGTAACATTTCAGCCATGGTGCTAGAAGATCAGGCGGAGGCCATGGGGGTCAGCGGGGAACAGATTTTTAACACCATGCGGGAAAACCTTGAGGTTATGCGAAAGTCCGCTGCAGCCGGGGCGGATGAACATATCCGTTCAAACAGCGGCCTTTCCGGAGGCAACGGTTACCGTATGACGGCCTACGCCGGGGCGTACCCCATTGCCGGCAATTTCTGCGCCGGGGCAATGGCACGGGCAATCGCCATTGCGGAGTGCAACGCCTCCATGGGAAAAATTGTCGCCGCCCCCACTGCGGGTTCCTGCGGCATTCTCCCCGCCGCGATCCTTACCATGATGGAAGAATACGGCGTCGATGAAAGAAAAGCGGTGATGTCCCTTTTCACCGCCGGGGCTTTTGGTTTGGTGATCACCAACGAGGCCAGTATCGCCGGCGCAGAGGGCGGCTGTCAGGCCGAATGCGGAAGCGCTGCGGCGATGGCTGCGGGGGCCCTGGTGGAACTCCGGGGGGGCAGCCCCTCCATGGCTGCGGAGGCCTGCGCCATGGCGATTAAGAACCAGATGGGCCTGGTCTGCGATCCCGTGGCGGGGCTGGTGGAAGTACCCTGCATAAAGCGCAACGCCGGGGGCATCATGTGCGCCATCGCCGCTGCGGACATGGCTTTGGCGGGCATAAAAAGCGTTATCCCCATCGACGAGGTAGTGGCGGTGATGCGCGAAGTGGGCGAATCCATTCCGGCGGCCCTGAGGGAAACTGCCCAGGGCGGACTGGCCACAAGCCCCACGGGTCTTGCCTTAAAGCAAAAAATCTTCGGATAGGCCTGGAACAACATTGCTTTGTAAAATTGTCAATAGTAGTATTTCTGTACTATTGACAATTTTACACAGTGGTCTATCATCAGTATATCATGAACCAAACCACTCCTCCCATTTGGGAAAACCCTGAAATTCAGGGAATTAACCGGCTCCCCATGCACGGTAATTTCTTACCCTTTGCGTCTGCGGAAAAAGCCCTGCTTTATGCCATTGAAGGCCCGGAACTGAGCGGCCTTGAGGATAATGCCCTCTGTCTTAGTTTGGATGGAAAGTGGCAATTCAAATTACTGGATAACCCCGATAAGGATAGCCTTGACTGGACCAAGCCCTCAGGTAAAACCGCCGATTGGGATACGATAAAGGTACCGGGGACCTGGACCCGGCAAGGTGGGGATTCAAAGAATCCCTTCGACAAGCCCCATTATACCAATGTGCAGATGCCCTTTCAGGCCACTCCGCCCCATGCGCCGGAGCATAACCCCACAGGGCTTTACCGTAAAAGTTTTACCCTTCCCCAAAAATGGAAGGGCCGCCGGGTGGTACTCCATGTGGGCTCGGCGGAAAGCTGCTGCCTGGTCTATGTGAACGGCGCCTTCGTCGGCGCGGGTAAGGATACCCGGCTTCCCTCGGAATACGACATCACCCCCTTCCTGCATGAAACCGGCAAGGACAAGGCCGGCGGCGGGGAGCCGGGGGATGAAAATATTCTCTGCCTCAAGGTGGTCCGCTATTCCGACGCCAGTTATGTGGAAGATCAGGACCAGTGGTGGTACGGCGGCATCCACCGCAGCGTATACCTCTACAGCACACCCGACTGCTACATTCAGGATGCGGCCGCCATCCCCGGCGGTTTGCGGGAAGGAAGGGGCGGCCGCACCGAGGGCGTGCTGCGACTCAGCGTTACCCTGGGCGGGGATGTTCCCGAAGGACGCAGTACCGGCAATACGGCGGTGAACGTTTCCGCCGATGCAAAACCCTTCGCCATCAAGTATGCGCTCTACCCTTTCAGCAGGCCGGGAAGCCGGGAAGATGCGGAGGGGATCACAGCAAAACTAAAGCCCCTTGTTTCGGGGGAAACGGAACTGACCTGCAACTACCGGCTTAACTCAAACCGCGCCGAAGTGGAACTGGTTCTTAAAAATCCCAAACTCTGGTCCCACGAGGAACCGAATCTCTATGTTATTGAAGTCAGCGTATTTCGGGAGGGCAAACATATTGAAAGCGCCGCCTTTACCACCGCATTCAGAACTGTTTGTGTGGCAAACCGGGAACTTTTGATCAACGGCAAGGCGGTGCTGATAAAAGGGGTGAACCGCCACGAGCACGATGAAAAAACCGGCAAGACCCTCAGCATGGAATCCATGATCCGGGACATCATGCTTTTAAAGCAGCATAACTTTAATGCGGTACGGACCTGTCATTATCCCGATGATGAACGATGGTACGATCTCTGCGACCGTTACGGCATCTACCTGGTGGATGAGGCCAATATAGAAAACCACTGCTTTTACAATCAGATTGCGGATGATCCCGCCTGGACCTATGCCTACACCGCCCGCGTGCAGCGCATGGTGGAACGGGACAAGAACCACCCGTCGATCATCCTCTGGTCCCTGGGAAACGAGAGCGGTGACGGCGCCAGCCATGCGGCGTGCAGCGCCTGGGTCCACCGCAGGGACCCCTCCCGGCCGGTGAACTACGAGGGGGCGGTACGACCCAAGGGCGGACAGGGGGCTTTCACCCTGGATTCCCTGGGTCTGGGCAAAGACATTACGGACATCATCGGCCCCATGTATCCACCGATCGATCTGATTAGCGATTTTGCAAAATACCGTGACGATCACCGGCCCTTGATCATGATCGAATATTCCCACGCCATGGGAAATTCCAACGGCAGCCTTGCGGATTACTGGAAGGCAATCGAAAGCCACCACGGCCTGCAGGGGGGCTTTATCTGGGAATGGATTGACCACGGCCTGGAAGCCTTTACCCCCGATGGGCGCAAGTACTGGAAATACGGCGGCGACTTTGGGGACGAGCCCACCGATTATGACTTCTGCTGCGATGGCCTCATCCTCCCCGACCAGACCCTCAAGCCGGGCATGGCGGAATGCAAACAGGTCTTTGCCCCGGTCAGATTCAAATCGATCCCCGGTAAGCCCTACAGTATTACTGTGGAAAACCGTTTTGATTTCTCCGGCTTAAAGGCTATTGGTTTCCATTGGCAGCTTCGCACCCGGGACGCGATCCTCGCCGAAGGCAGGATCAGCCTGCCGGACCTGGCCCCCGGGGCCTCTGCGGAAATAGCCCTGGGGGTTCCCAAAAATTCAGCCCCCCAGCAGGATGGTGGAACTTTTTACCTCCACGGCGATTTTTATCTGAAACAGGATACACCCTGGGCACAGGCGGGCTTTATCATCGGCAGCGGGGAACGGATTATCCGGGAATCCCTGCCGCTATTGCCGCCGAAAAATTCAGCGGGGGCTGGGGTTAATCCTCCGCAGAAAACAAAGGCTGCCGCAGTCTCTGCCGCCGCAGCAACTCCGGCAGCAGTTTCCGCATTAAGGGAATTCGCCGCCCTGTTTAAGCCCTCCCTGTTCCGGGTACCCACCCAAAATGACGGCCTGAAAACCTGCGGCCATTTGCGGGGAGACCCGGCGGCGGAATTTTATTACAGGAACAAGGCCCTCTACCCCTGGCTCGATCTGGATCTGCTTCATTTGCGCTGCACAAAAGAAAAAACGGAAAACATAAGCTGCGAAGGCGGCCCGGCGGTCCGCTACACCACGGTGTTATTGGCGGGCGAAAACGCCGCCCGGGGTTTCAAAAACACCCGGCTGGGAACCTATACCTGCATCATAGGTCCCTTTGTGTCCGGCCTCACAAGCGCCGCCGGGGAAACGCAATCAATACCCCCCGCGCCGGAATCCCTGGTCATGGATATTGTTTTTGATCTCGACCCCGCATTGCCGGAACTGCCCAAGGTCGGGATCACCGCAAAGATCCCCGCCGGCTACTCCGATATCAGCTGGTTTGGCCTGGGACCGGAGGAATCCTATCCGGACCGCATGGCCGGTGTTTTCCTTGGCTCCTACAGGAATACTGTTGCCGAACTGGAAGTGCCCTACATCATGCCTCAGGAAAACGGTAACCGGAGCGGGGTCAGGAGCATCACCCTTTCGGGGAAAACTGCCCGGGACGCCGCCATTACCATTCTGCCGGACAAGCCGGTCAACATGAGCTGCAGCAGATACACCCAGGAAAATATGCTTTCCGCACTGCACACCTGCGATCTGGTTGATGTTTCCGTGGGTAAAGATGGATACTATATGCTGAACATCGACATTGCCCAGCGCGGCGTGGGAACCGCCACCTGCGGGCCGGATACCCTGGAACAATACCGGATCCGAGGCGGGGTATTCAAACTACAGCTCCATATAACGGGGCGGTAGAAAGAAGGAAGTTTTTTTATGAACGGAAAAGCATTACTGGATTATTTAAATTCCTCTGCGGCTGCGGATCAATTAGTTTCGTTATACGGTTCCGATGAACCGGATGCGGCCCGGCGGCGCTATGCGTCCCTTGTGGAAGGCCTGATCCTCGATGAACCTAGTGGTTTCCCGAAAAATGAATTCCCCGAAACCGCAGGGGAACTGCGGGTCTTTACCGCTGCGGGCCGTACCGAACTTGGGGGAAACCATACGGATCATAACCGGGGCAAGGTCCTGGCCGCATCCATACAACTGGACTCGGCTGCCATTGTTGCGCCCCGAAAGGACAAAAAGGTTTTCTTCCGTTCCACCGGCTATCCCGATGTATCGGTGGACATATCGGACCTTTCTCCCCAGACCGCAGAAAAGGGAACAACCGAAGCCCTGGTCCGGGGTATCGCTGCGGAATTTGCCGCCAGGGGATTTGCCCCCGGCGGCTTTACCGCCAACGCCGATTCCACGGTGCTCCCCGGTTCAGGGCTCTCCTCATCGGCGGCGGTAGAGGTTCTCTTCGGCAGGATCTTTGACAAGCTCTACGGCGGGGGCAGACTCAGCGCCCTGGAAATAGCCCAAATCGGACAGAAGGCGGAGAATAACTATTTCGGCAAGCCCTGCGGCCTAATGGATCAAACCGCCTGCGCCTCCGGGGGCGCGGTGGCCATTGACTTTGCGGATCTTGCAGCCCCGCAGGTCAAGCAAATCAATTTCGATCCCGCATCCGCCGGCTTTGTCCTCTGTGTGGTGAACACCTGGGGGAATCATGCGGACTTAACCCCCGACTATGCGGCGATCCCCGAAGAAATGTACGCCGCCGCAAAATTTTTCGGCAAAACGGTACTCCGGGAAACCAATCTTGAAACGGTGTTGTCCCGTGCAGCGGAACTGCGGAAGGCCCTGGGGGATAGGGCCCTGCTGCGTTCAATCCATTTTTTTAACGAAAATGACCGGGTCACAGCCATGCAGCAGGCCCTGGAACAGCTTGACGCCGGTGCAAATACCGAAGCAAAACAAAGAGCCGTAAATGCCTACCTTGCTTTGGTAAATGAATCGGGGGATTCGTCATGGGAACTGCTGCAGAATATCTATTCCCCAAAGGACCCGGCGAATCAGGGCCTTACAACAGCCCTTGCGCTCTCAAAAGAATTTATCCGCACCCAGGGCGGCAGCGGGGCATGCCGGGTACACGGCGGCGGTTTCGCCGGAACCATTCAGGCCTACATCCCAACGGAACTGTTTGAATCCTACAGGAACATCATGGATACGATCTTCGGCGAAAAGTCAGTGACGCCCATACGTATCCGTCCGGTGGGCGCAGAAGAACTGCAGTTTTAGTGCGATACACAGAGGGAACTTTTTTCTACCGCTTCCCAAAGCCCGTTCAGGTAGCTTGCCCCCAGGGCGCGGTCAAAGAGGCCGTAGCCGGGCATGGAGACTTCACCCCAGATCGCCCTGCCGTGATCCGGGCGGATGGGACCGTCAAAGCCGGTGTCGTGCAGGGCTTTAACGATAGCGAACATATCCATGGAACCGTCGGCACTCAGATGGGCGCATTCTTCAAAAACACCGAGGCCGTTATGGCGCAGGTTCCGTATATGAGCAAAATAAATGCGGTCCTTCAATGACCGGATAATATCGGGGATGTCATTGGCAGGATTGGTGCCCAGGCTTCCGGTGCAAAGGGTAATGCCGTTGCAGGGATGATCCACCAGTTTGGTAAGCCGCAGGAGCTGTTCCTTGCGGGTCTGTATCCGGGGCAGGCCGAAGACGGACCAGGCGGGATCGTCGGGGTGCATCGCCATCCTGATGCCGTATTGCGCGCAAACCGGCATGATCCGCTCCAGAAAATATTTGAGGTTGGCGAAAAGTTTTTCCTCATCAATATCATGATAGAGGGCAAAAAGTTCCTTTAAATGACCCAGCCGTTCCGGTTCCCACCCGGCAAGGGCAAAGCCGTTGGACTGGGCCTGCATGGCAGTGCTCATATCATCGGGATCGATCTTGTCGATGATCTTCTGATCGTAACTCATAGCCGTTGCGCCGTCCTCCCGGAGCTTGGCCAGATCCGAGCGGGTCCAATCGAAGATGGTCATAAAGTTATAGCAGACCAAATCCAGCCCCGCCTCGCCCAAACGCCCAAGGGTGGTTATATAGTTATCAATATACTTGTCCCGCTCAGGTGCGCCTGTCTTGATGGTATCGTGGATGTTGACGCTTTCCACCGCAGCAATGCTAAGGCCCGCATCTTCCACTTCCTTTTTCATGGCCAGGATCGCTTCTTTTTCCCAGACCTCCCCGGGCCGTTTTCCATAGAGGGTAGCGGCTACCCCCCTAAGCCCCGGTACCTGCCGGATCTGCTGTAAAGTAACCGAATCGTAGCCTGTTCCAAACCAGCGCATGATCATTTTCATGTCGTCATTATACTTATATACTTGTATGGTAGTCAAGTTTTTTAAACGCTATATCTCCAAATACGAATCCGCGTAGAGGCTGTTGTTCATGATGATGTCGGCGGACTTTATGGTTTCCATGAGCCGCCGGTCGCAGGGGTTCACGATGGCCGAAGTAAGGCCGTTGTTGATAGCCATTGCCACCATCGTAGAATCCATGATGGGACGGATAAGTTTGGGCATCATGTTGGAAACATTGGAAAGGCCCCCGGTAGAATTAAAGCCCATATCCCGAAGCTGGCGGATAAAGTCCAGCACCTGGGCCTGCTTGTCTTGCATTCCCTTGATCACCAGGAACAGGGGATCGAACCAGAGGTCCTCCGCCTCCATGCCCAGCTCCATGCCGTGTTCCAGCATCTCCTGGCAGTAGGCCATCCGTTCATCGTTGTCGGAGGGGACGCCCTGCTTGGCGCAGAGGGCGATGCAGATAGCCCCGTTGGCGGCCGCAAGATCGATATTGGAAAGCCGGTCACCGGCATCGGCGGAATTGATAATGGGCTTGCCCTTGGCGTTGTTGTACACCGAGATGCCCGCCTCAATGGCCTTCTTGTTCGATGTGTCCAGACAGAGGGGAACATTGTCGCAGTTATCCTGCAAAAGTTTAACCGCCCACTTCATCAGTTCGCTTCCGTTTTTTTCCGCAGGGCCGATATTCACATCCAGATACACGGCGCCGGCGTCCAGCTGTTCCTTTGCCCGCTTAAGAATGGGCGCAGGATCCATGGCCTCCATGGCGGCCCGGATCACCGGGGAGATACAATGAATCCGTTCACCTATGATAGTAAATTTACCCATGATCGATTTTCTCCTTTTTCGTTTATGCTTTCAGTTCTTTCAAAAATTTGACCACCCCCACCGCTTCGTTAGGGGCAACGATGATCTTCCATCCCGGCAGGTTTTCTTCCAGCTCGCCCTTGAGCACCGCCACCTTGCCGGGGATAACCAGGCTGCGGTTCTTGATCTTGCCTTCGATGTTATTTTCCTTGATGAAGCGGCTGATGGAAAGCGCGGACAGTTTTCCTGCGGCCCAGGCGGTAAGCACCGAGTAGCCCCCGGCATCGGAAATAAGCAGATTCACCGGCACCCCGGAACGCTCCATCTCCCCGGAAACGATAAAGTAGGTAAGGGCAAAGTCCACCGTGGTGGCGCAGACGGCGTTTTCGTCGGCGCCGTTTATGGGATAAAGCCCCGGCTCCACCTTCATGGGCTTCTGGGGGTCCGTGTAGAGATTCTGCCGGAGCCCGTAAAGGGGCAGGGCTTGGGAGTATGTCATGCTTTCCAGGATGATGATGGAACCGTACTTTACCGTAAAGAGGCTTGCCAGGGCGGTTTGCAGTTCATGGTTTTTTGGGGCCAGTTTCGCCGCATTTACCAGTGAGGGGTAACCGAAACTGCGGTCCTCGTCCTTAAGGCTGGCCCGCCGTATCTGCACCGCCCTGGCAAATGCGTCCTTGATTGAAAGGGCCCCGCCATCAATACCCCCCGCGCTCACGTCGATGATAAGGTTCTTGTTACCCAGCCCTTCAATGGCAGCGATGGTGTCGTGGAGGCTGTCCAGGGTCTTACCACTAACCCCCAGCGCCGCCCCATACTTTACCGCAAGCTCGCTCATGGCCTGGTAGTTGGATTCATCGGCGGCGTTCAGGACGGGCTTATTGTCCTTCGCAAGTTCCAGGGCCGCCCGGGCCGTGTCCGGGTCCTTCACGTCCAGGACCAGGGTGCGTCCTGCGGCAAGGGCCTTCTTCACCGTTTCAAGATAGGCGTCCTTATTTCCCGCATATTCCACATTGATGATTTCAACAAACATCCGCTCGCCGATACGCTCATAGTCGATCTTTGAAAGTTCCGGGATCAGCGTATCCGCATCATCAGAATGGATCCTCACCCCGTAGAGGCACTTGGATACAAAGGTCTTTTCGTGCCTGAAGAGCACCGTTTCCCCGCCCAGGCTGTACCCGGCGTCTCCGGCGCCTATCCTGATGCTCTTCATGGGCGGTTCCGTGGCCTCCCCCAGGATTTTCAGGGACTCAGGCGACATGTGGGGGCATTTATCAATACCCACCGCGCCCTGGGCTACCTTCATGGCAAAGGCCATACAGGTGGGGATGCCACAGTCTTTGCAGTTGGTCTTGGGGGTCAGTTTGAATATATCCAGTCCTTTAAGCGCCATGGTTTGCTCCTTGGATAAGTTCCGAAATAAGTTTGGTGATGGCCGAAACCGAAACCGGATGCCGCAGTATTACTGCGTTGGAACCGGCGGCAATATCCGCCGCGGCAGTGGCGATCTCCATATCGATACCCCGCTGTTCCACGGGGCCCCATTCGGGAAAATCCTCTTCCGAAACCACCGCTTCCTTTACGGACCAGGCTTCGGCGCCCACCGGGGTGATCACCGGCAGCTGGAGCATGGCGTCATTCTGGGCCAGGGCCGCGGACTTAACCCGGTCCATGGTGGAAGCCACATACTCAAAACCGTAACCGGCGGCGGCGGAACCCAGGTTCATCACCGTATTTCCCGCAGTCACCCCCAGCTGGGAGATAAGCACATTGAGCTGTTTTGCCAGGTTGATGTCCACCGAAGACTCCGCGCTGATCTTCTGACCGTAGGCCATGACCGCCGCCACCGCAACGGCCTTGTAGTTTTCCTCCCGGGCAGACATCAATAGTACATTTTTGCCCTGCAGGGCCTCGGCGATCTTTTCAAAAAGCTTGCCGTCCTTTTCGACGTTCTTGCAGCCCTGTATGACCAGGGGGAGCGTAACCGCATCGGCAACTTCCTTGCAGAGGGCCACACATTCCTCAATGGACTTGTTCTTCCCGTTGGGATCGGCGCCGTCCAGCGACAGGCTGACAAAACTTGCCCCGGACTTTTCGGCGGCCCGCTTAGCCACATCGGCCAGGGTTTCGGCGCCGGCGTAGAAGGCGGCAATCCCCGGCAGTTCCCGGTTGGGGCCCAGGTCCGAAAATTCGATCCCCACCCGGGGGGGATTCCTTATGGGGCCGTCAAAGCTATACAGGGGCAGCACATTTTCACCACCCAGGGTGAGGGCGGCGTCCCCGGTGCCAATCACCACCTCTTTTATGGCGGCGTTGAATTTTTGCAGTACATGCTTAAAGGGCATAATTTCCACTCCTCTGTTCGTTTGCACAAGCAAAAGTCATGCTTACATACTAGCATGACAGGATTTAATTATAACCTGTTTCAAGGAATTTTCAATCCATTAAACCGGTTCCAAAATCTGACATTTTGGAACTGCCTCCATTAAAACGCCTTATTGAACATGCAGCCGGGAATTTCCAATCCGGTACATGGTTTCGATAAACTTCACCGTTTCCCGCCCCTCTTCCCCGGTGGTCGGGGTAGGCTTACCGTCCAGAAGGCTGGTACAGAGATCCTCAAGCTGGCGGGTAAAAAAGTACACCGTGGCGTTGATGGTCTTGAAGAAGGCTTCGTCTTCGGCGCGGAATTTGTCCAGCAGTTTTTCTTCGCCCCCAATGGTCCACAGGTCGTTGAGGGGAGGCTCAACAATACTGCTCATTCCGGCGATGAACATGGCGCCCCCGTCGGTTTGAACGCCGAGGGAATAGGCGGAATCCCCGTGGATATGGACCTTGGCGTAAATCCCGGGCTTTTGGGAATTGCTTACCAGCACCGAAGCAATGCCCCCGCTCTTGAACTTTACCACCGCCACGGCGCTGTCATCCACTTCAATATAAGGATGGTTGAAGTTATCCCAATACCCCTGTATCTCTTCCGAGGTCCCCATGAACCAATGGAGCAGATCGATTTGGTGGGGCGCCTGGTTGATCAGAATTCCCCCGCCTTCGGTATCCCACTTGCCCCGCCAGGGATCGCTGTCATAGTAGGCTTTGTCCCGCCAGCCCAGGACCGTGAGCTGGGCGAGAACCGGCTTCCCTATCTTCCCTTCGTCGATGGCGTCCTTCATTCTGCGGCAGGAGGGAAACCAGCGGCGCTGGCTTACCACCGAAAGGGTCTTCCCCGCTTTTTTTGCGGCGGCGATCATCTCGTCGCATTGGGCGGTGCTCAGCGCCATGGGCTTCTCCACCAGCACATGGCAGCCCGCCGCAAAGGCTTCCAGGGCGCCGTCCCGGTGCTGGGGATGGGGGGTGGTTACGACAACCAGGTCCGCCTTGTCCAAGTGAACCATCTCTTCCGCGGTATCACGGGAACCTATCTTCCACCTGGCGGCAAAGGCGTTTCGGCGTTCACGGTTCCGTCCGCATACCGAGACCAGTTCTCCGTTGGGCATCGCCGCGATGGCCTCTCCGTAAAGTTGGGCAACCTTTCCGTAACCTAATAATCCGATGCGGATTTTTTCTGCCATATCATGCTCCTTATCTGCAAAATCTACAAATGAATCCCGTTAAGGTAATCGGAAACCCTTTGGGCGGTCTCAATATCTTTCTCGATCAGGTTAAAGCAAATACCTTCCGGCGGAAGATTATCATACACGATCTTTATTTCTTCTTCGTCAAGGTCGCCCCACACCTGGAGCTTCTTCCCCTTATCCAGCACCTTTTTAAACTGGGGCAGCATCTCCCGTATACCGGGACCGCCGGCATCCTTGTTTATCTCCACAACCTTGAGTCCCTCATTGGACAAGAGGTTGTCCAGATTGTAAAAGGCCGAAGGGTGCTGATGCGTCAGGGAATAATCATAGACCGAACAGATCCGCCTTTCATTTTCAAGAAAAAATTCCCGGTACAGGTCCGGTGAAAGCAGGGCGCAGATATCTTCCTGGAACCAGACGCATTTGCCCGGCGCCCAGAGGTGGTAGAAGCCCATGCCGCTGCCCCCCAGGAAGTCCCCGTTCAAGCGGTGCATCTCTTCATTGATTGCAAGAAATGAATCAACCATTCGCTCGAGAAAAGCCTTTACCATTTCCGGCTCTTCATACATGGCAAGGATCAGTTCGGTCTGCCCCATGAGGGCGCCGGTGGTATCCCCCTGGCCCCGCATGATGGGTTCACCCACCGGGAAACGTCCGGCGGAAAGGGTGTTCAATTTTTTTACAAATTCAAAATACTTTTCCACCCAGGGATTATCCATGCTGAAGCGCAGGGATTCCAATTCCTCCGGGCCCTTTACAAAGTGATGGGCCACACAGCTGTATTCACCGGCGATTATCTCGCTGCCCCAAAAGGCTTCCATCCAGGGAATACCCGTGTAGGGTTCGGCGGTCCAGAAAGCAGTTTGATCAAGCCTGTCTACCAGCTGGAACTGTTTTTCATAGTCTTCAAGAAACGAATCAACATCGATCATATCGGGACTTATTTTTTGCCCGTTAACAAGCAGGGGTTTTGCCGCCTGGTAATGGGTTGCAAAAAAATAATCCCCTATCCGAAAGCCCGCAAGGAGCCCTTCGGTTTTTTCATGTCTCCAGAATTTTTTGTGCTCTTCAATTCTGAATTCATTTGTCTTTGGCATATCATCTCCCGGAAACCATGCTGGATGTTTCCCTTAGGGAATTAAAACTACCTTGAGCAAATTCCCTTCCCGGTTATAGAGCCTGTTCATCCAGGCGTCCCCTTCACTCAGGGGCGCAACGGCGGAGAGCAGGGGCTTTACGTTGATCTTCTTCCGGGCCATAAGGTCCAGGGCTATGGGGTATTCGCCGGAGATGGCACAGGACCCCAAAAGACTGAGCTGCCGGGAGACCACCGCCTGCAGGGGTATCTCCACCTGGGGGCTTACGTTTCCGATAAGGGTGACCGACCCGCCCTTGCGCACAACGGAAATGGCTGTCTTGATAGGGGCTGTTGCGCCGACCGCCTCAAAGACCCGGTCCGCTCCCCGGCCATTGGTAAGGGCTTTTATTTTTTTGTCCAGCTCAGGGTCCGCAGGGTCCAGCGCCGCATCGACGCCGAAGGACTTTGCCACCTCCCGCCGGGAGACATCCGTGTCCAGGGCGATGATCCTGCCGGAAATGGATGCCCTCAGTATCTGGATCACCAGGTTGCCGATAAGGCCGGAACCCACCACCGCCACCGTATCGTTCAGCGCAAGGGGGGTGTTCCGGATCGCATGGGCCGCTACGCCGGCGGGCTCGGTGCAGGCGGCCTCTTCGTAGGGGAGGCCTTCGGGCAGAGGTACGCAGATATGATCGGGGACTACCACATATTCGGCAAAGGCCCCGTGACGGCGGTACTCATCGCAGCTTACCCCCAGCACCATCCGGTCATCGCAGAGGTTGAACTGTCCGTTCTGGCAGAAAAAGCATTTCCCGCAGTAAATGGTGGAATCGAAGGTGACGCGGTCTCCCTTTTTAAAGGCCGTCACCGCTTTGCCTGTCTCGACAATTTCACCCGCCGCTTCGTGGCCCATAACAATGGGAGGCAAACGCCGTCCGGTGGACCCGTCAAAGCCGTGAACATCGGAGCCGCAGATCGCCACAGCCTTTATCCTTACGAGTATATCGTGATCACTTTCCAGTTTGGGATCGGGAAAATCGACATACTTAAGTTTCTTGTATTCTTCCATCAACAACGCTTTCATCTGCTGCTCCTTAATTTATTTCTGTTAAGATACCATTTTCTTCGCAAGTATGGCTGCCCCTGCGGCGTCTTCCGAATATCCGTCGGCGCCGATTTGATCGGCGAATTCCTTGTTAATCGGCGCTCCCCCCACAATCACCTTAAAGCCCGAGATGCCGCTTCCCTTGATAGCTTCCGCGGTTTCCTTCATGGCGGGCATGGTGGTGGTCAAGAGGCAGGACAGGGCAACCAGTTTGGTACCGGGGTTTGCCTTGATGGTATCAATAAAATTTGCCACCGGCACATCAACACCCAGATCGATCATTTCAAAGCCGGCGCTTTCGATCATCATGGCCACCAGGTTTTTGCCTATGTCGTGGAGATCCCCGTACACCGTTCCGATGATGCACTTGCCCAAACTGGTACTGGCGCCGGCGGCCAAACAAGGCTTTAATATTTCCACGCCCTTTTTCATGGTCTTGGCGGCCACCAGCATTTCAGGAACAAAAATTTCCGAACGCTGAAATTTACCGCCCACCACTTCCATGGCGCCAACCATCCCCTCGTTCAAAATCTTGAGGGGATCGATCCCTTCCGCCAGGGCTTCTTCGGTCAGGCCGACAATGAGTTTCAACTTACCGGTTTCTACTGCCTGGGCAATTTCCTCAATCTTGGACATGTCATACTCCTTATTCCATGATAATCATATTAGTTGATCACTCCCTTACGTAATATAATATTCGAAAAGGGTCTTGTTTCACCAGTAGCTGCGATGATATACGCTTCCCGGGTACGGGCGTAGAAATCCTTTTTTTGCAGATAGAGGAAGGGTTTATCCCCGTCCTTTTCCTTTTTGAGGAGCCCTTCAAATTCCGCCCAAATAGGGGGCTTTAGGGCCCTTTCCGCAGGGGGCTGCATCAGTACAGCGGAAAAGTCCACCGCGTAATCCAGGGGGAAAAGTTTGAGTACCCCCGCAAGAAGATCCAGCATCGGGAAACCCGGATACCATACAATGCGCCGGGCATGGGAGGCTGCGGGAAAATTGGCATCCGCAAAAACAATTTCATCCCCGTGGCCCATTGCCAAAAGCGCTTCCAGCAGGGGCGGGGAGATAAGCGGGTCTATTCCTTTCAGCATATACACCTTTCCTATAATTTTTTAACCGCGTCAAATAATGAGCGAATGTTCCCCGGAGGTATGTCGGGCAAAATACCTTCATGGCTGGGAGAAATGATGAGCCCCGTTGGGAAGAGTTCATGGAGCTCCCGCACTTTGGCCGCCACTTCTTCGGCGTTTCCATTGACCAGCAGGTTCTGGGTATCCACCCCGCCGCAGAAGGAAACCCTATGGCCGAATTTTTGCTTAAGGTTCTTCGGGTCCATGCCCGCAGCCAGGGCCTGTATGGGGTGTATGGCGTCCACCCCCGCGTCGATCAGATCGGGGATAACCTTTTCGATTGAACCGCAGGAATGGTAGATCACCTTAAGGCCGTAATGGTGGGCCATTTCGACAAGGGCCTTGCAGCCGGGGATCATAAAGCGCCGTATGGTTTCCGGTGAAAACATAAGGTCCCGCTGGGAACCCACATCGTTGCCGTAGAGGACCGCGTGGAATTTACCTCTGGTGGCCTTGAAAAAAATCTCGTTCACCCCAAGGTAGAAATCAAGAATTTTTTGGTTAACCGCTTCAACCAGTTCGGGGTTAGCGATCATGTTGACCATGGCGGTCTCCATGCCAAAGGAGGCGCAGACATCCTGAAAGTGTACGGACCAGAGGAGGCCGAATCCCGCCTTCCCTTCGGGGATGCGCTTGGCCATGTCCCGGCAGTCCTCCGGGCTCAGGTACTTTACCGGATCGGGCCATTTGAAAAAGGAAAGGTCTTCGATGTCCTCGCAGTTTTTGAAACAGCCGTCGGCGGTTAAGGTGCGATCCTTACGATCCGTGACGCCGTCGAGGTACCAGTCCCAGACACGGGTAACGCGCTTGCCGTTTTCAAGGCGGTAAGGGAGGCGCTCCCCGTAGAAATCGTCTCCCACGGCGATCTGCAGCTCCCGCAGATCCTTGACGCCGTATTCCGCAAAAAGGCCGGGCAGGGAGGCGTCATCAGGGGCGCCCAGCCAGGAGGCAGGCCGATCCACGGGCTGCCGTTCAATGGTTGCATATACACGCTCAATCGAATTCATTTAATAGATCCTTGAGTTCCTGGTATTCTCATAATAATCCGCCTTGGAACCCAGTTTATCCAGCACCCTTTGACTTACCCGGTCGATCCTCTCTTTTGCTTCAACGGGCAGTTTGAGGGAAAGCACCCTTACGTTTTCCTCAAGCTCCCTTGTATTGCGGGCCCCGATAAGGGCGGAGCCGATCCCCGGGTTTGCCAGCGCCCAGGCGATGGAAAGCTGGGCCACGGAGATTTTAAGTTCCGATGCGATCTCCCGCAGAACATCTACGGTTTCAAAAATTTCAGCCTCGGCGCCGGCCTCGCCGTGCCGGGAAGTTCCCTTGCCGGTTTCCATGGAGAAGTGCCGGGAATGGGCCTGATGGGCCGGAACCTCCGCGGCACTTTTGTAGAGCCCCGTAAGAACCCCCTGCTGAAGGGTCATGGAGGAGATGACAGCGATCCTGTGCTCCGCGCAGAAGGGCATGATCTCCGCCTCAATGGCCCGGGAAATAATATTGTAGGGCATCTCGTTTACCGCGATCTCCGGGCAGAGGCCTATGGCCTCCCGCATCTGCCTGATGCCAAAGTTGCTGATACCGATGAACCCTATCTTCCCCTCTTGCTTCAAGGCGGAAAGTGTTTCCAGGGCTTCCGCAATGGTGGGCGGATTGGCGATCACCCCAGGATCGCTGGTAAAATGCTTGACCCCCAGGGGGTTGATGGGCCAGTGGAGCATGTACATATCAAGGTAATCCATGCCAAGTCCCTTAAGGGAGGCTTCGCATTCTTCCCGCAGGGTTTTGCGGTAGGCCTTTGCGGGGGATACCTTGGAAATAACAAAGGCCTTGTCCCGGAATCCCTTCAAGGCTTTGCCAAGTGAAACTTCGCTGGCCCCGTCATTGTACATACGGGCGGTATCAAAAACATTCAGCCCCAGCTCTATAGCCCGGCATACCACCGCATCCACATCCTTCTGGTTCTGGTCTCCCCAATAATCGCCGCCCCCAAAGGGCCAGCAGCCTACGCCGAGCCGGCTGAGTGAAAGTCCCGGGTGTACTGTTTGCTGTATCAAGACATACTCCTTAACATTAGCCGCGTAAGCGGCGAAGTTTAATCGGAAGGGAAACGCAGTTTCCCACTACTCCTTAACATCAGCCGCGCAGGCGGCGAAGTTTATTCGTGCGCCGCTTCCACCATGGCTTGCACATTTTCCAGGGGCACATTGGGAAGCAGTGTTTCGTGACTGGAGCAGACCAGGTAATTGGGGCCCAACAGTTTCCTTACCCGGCGCACCTCGGCCCGTACTTCATCGGGAGTACCGAAAGGCAGGATCTGCTGGGTGTCTATGCCGCCCATAAAAACCACCTTGCCGTTGTATTGGGATGCAAGGCTTTCGGCGTCCATCCCCTTTGCCATTGCCTGTATGGGGTGTATTATCTCTACACCCGCCTCGATAAGCTGGGGGATCACCCGGTAGATTGAACCGCATGAATGCATGGTGGTGTGCAGACCGTAGGCCCGGGCCTGGTCCAGGAGCTTCTTTATATAGGGGAGCAAAAATTCTTCAAAGGTCTCGGGAGAAACAAGCAGGTCCCGCTGGGAACCAAGGTCTATGCCAATAAAGATGGAATCAATCTTATCCTTTGCCTGGGAAAAAAGCGCATCGTTGGCGGCAAGGTAAAAATCCGTCAGATGCCCGGTGACCGCCTTTACCACATCGGGATCGGTGAACATCTTGACCAGACAGTTTTCCATGCCGAAAAAATTCCAGGTGTTGCTGAAGATGCTGCCCCAGGTACTGCAAAGCACCGCCTGGCCCGCATCCCGGGTACGGTCTATTTCTTTTAGGGTTTCGGTAAAGTCGCAGTCAGCCACCGTGGGCCAATGGTACCTGTGTATCTCCTCCGGATCTTCACAGTCCGCAAAGACCGCCTCCCCGTGCATGATGGTTGCGTATCCCGAGCCGCTGGTCTGCACCGCCCCCTTATGGGCGGCAGCATTCATGGGATCAAACATGGGATAGTCGGTGCGTTGCCACATGTGGCAATCCTCTTCGGGCCGCACATAACGGCAGGTGCTTCCCAGTTTCAGGCCCAGCTCAAAATCATCCTTAACCCCGTAATGGGCGTATAAGGCAGGCTTTGCGTCATCGTGGGGAACCCCGTGCCAGAAGCCGCAGTGGCTGCTCCTCTTTTCAACAATTTCAATAAAATGATCCCGTGCGGTCATGGCTTTATCCTTTTATACCGGTGTTCATAAGTCCGGTTTTTATGTTGGCGTTAAAAACGATGAAAATGATAAGCAGGGGGATGATGCTGATCACCACCGCGGCGCAGACTTCACCCCAGTATTTAATCAGGTCCGTAACAAAACGGTTCAGGCTCAGGGTGACGGTCCGCATCCGTTCCTCGCTTACCACCAGGAGGGGCCAGAAAAAATCGTTCCAGGTCCACACCGATTTTATAACCAGAAAGGTAACAATGCTGGACTGTACCATGGGAACGATGATACGGCTGAAGATCCAGAATTCACCGGCGCCGTCAATACGGCCCGCTTCGATATAGGACTTCGATATGGGTTCCATGGCAGCCCGGAGGAGGAAGGTCCCGAAGGCCGACATAAAGGAGGGAACCATAAGGCCCACATAGGTGTTTGCCAGGCGCATCTTGGACACGATAAGGAAGAGGGGGATCGAGGTCATCTCGGTGGGTATCATGAGCATGCCCAGAAAAAGGTAATAGAAAATCTCCTTTCCCGGAAATTTAAATTTCGCAAAACTGTAGGCTGCGGTAAGGGCCAGGATAAGGCTGGGTATTATCGTAACCAGCACCACGATAAAGGAATTGAAGATAGACCGGTACAGGGGGAAACCGTTCTGGGCCACGGTGTTTCCGAAAAACACGTTTCTCAGATTGTCAAAATTGAAAAAAGAATCGGGAATAATCCGGTGGAACATGTTCCGGTTTACCATATCGATAATTTCAGGATTTGACTTTAAACCGGTAAAGACAATCATCACAAAGGGAACGATGATAAAGGTAAAAAACAGGATCATAAGAGGCCAGGAAATCAACGCTCCCGGATCAATTTTCTTTTTCATATACGCCCCTAATACTCCACAACCCGCTTAAGCAGGGCCTGCTGCAAGACGCTAATCACAAACAGGAAAAGAAGGGCCAATACGGTGATTGCCGAAGCCATACCGTAATTTTCTATAAACACATTGACGATAAGGTAGATCATCACCGTCCTGGTGGCGCCCCCGGGTCCTCCCATGGTAGCGGAGTAAATCTGATCAAAGGCCCGGAAGGCGAAGATCATATCCAGGGTCAGGGAGAGCACGAGCTGGGGGTTTATCAGCGGCAGGGTCAGTTTAAAGAAACGCTGGAAGGGGTTTACCCCGTCTATCTCCGCCGCCTCGTAGAGTTCTTCCGGTACGTTCCTCATTCCCCCGTAGAGGATCATGATGCTGAAGGGGCACCTGATCCAGATGGTGATGATAACCGTTGAAAGGAGGGCGGTCTCGGAACTACGCAGCCATCCCGGCGGGGTAGTCATGCCCAGAAATGACAGAACCGTGTTTACAATTCCGAATCCGGGATCAAAAACCCAGTCCCATATAATACCGGCGCTGACCATGGCGACCATAAAGGGCAGAAAAATGATGGTGGTGGAAATTCCTGAGGCCCTGGGCTTCATTTGGGAAACCGTGTTGGCAACCCACAAACAAAGTACCAGGAGGGTCGGCACCAGCATAAGGACGTACTGAAAGGTTACCTGTACCGCACGGATAAAATCGGCGCGTTTAAAAAGGTTGGTGTAATTTTTCAACCCGTTGAAGGTCCATGATCCCAGGATCAGATTAACCTTGCCGAAGGAATTGATGAAACAGAGGATCAGGGGATAAAAAAATACACAGAAGTACACGATCAGGGAAGGCAAAAGAAAACAGGCGCCGGCTATGCTGTACTTATGTTGGATTTTCACTCAAGCCTCCCCGCTGAAAAAAAGTAGAGGGAATCTCCGGGAACGAATGGTCCTGGAGATTCCCGGAATCGAATTGGTTTACTGCTCGTCCAGGATGGTCTGCATTTTTTTTGCGGAATCGTCGAGGGTCGCTTTTACATCCCCGCCTTCAATGATCTTGGTAACTCCGTCGCCGATTATTTCGGCAAGGGCGTTCCATGTGGGTATGATGTAATAGATCGGCCCCACTTCCCTGCTTACCGAACCCAGCAGCGCTTCCGCATAGGGCAGGCTCTTGAAATAGGGATTGCCCATACTGATGGTCGATTTCAGTACCGGCGGGGTCTTGTCGGGCTCGTGCATCCTTACATCGTATTCGGGGGTGGGCAGCTCTTTAAGCATTTTGAAAATCAGGTCAACATGCTTCGATTTTGAGTTGACCATCATGTGCCAGGAACCGCCGCCCAGGGTGATAAGATCCCTGGAACCGGAGACATAGGGGTAGACCTTGAATTTCAGGTTGGGGTTGTTGGTGGCAACCTGGTTGGCGTAGAAGGGCTCGCGGAACGTCATGGAAGCAAGGCCCTGCTGGAAAGCCACATCGGGAAGGCCCAGCTGCACATTGGTAACCTTGTCAACAAACACCAGGTCGTGGAGGAACTGGAAGGCCCTGGTGGTTTCCGGACCGTTCATAAAGCCCTGGGCTTTTTTAAGGTCCGGGGAAAGAACCCGGCCGCCGAAATTGTGGATGATAGGCATATACTTCGCCGCCACATTGAAGGAGCCGCCGCCGAAACGGGGCTGGAAACCGGCGCGGGTAACATTACCTGCGGCGTCGTACTTGGTCAGCTTTTTGGCCACCGCCCGGAATTCATCCAGGGTTTTGGGATAGTCCTTGTCCGGGTCCAGGCCCGCTTCCCTAAAGTGGTCCGCGTTGATGTAGAGGAACATTGAGGTATCGCCGGCCACGACAAAACCGTAGTATTTGCCGTTGTAGGTACCGTCATCTTTATACATATTGCCCAGGTTGTCCTGCCAGGCCTTTTGGACATCCGCCGGGTAGGGCTGGGCCACGGGGTTTGCGCCGCCCTCAAGGGCAAAGTCGTTGGACAGGGCCATAAAGATATCCGGGCCCGTGCCGCTTGAGAAAGCGGACACATATTTCGCCAGATAGTTCGAATACTCAATCTGCTCCGAGACCAGGCTGACATTGGGGTAACCCAACTTGGCGAAAATCTCAGTGGCGATCTTGGCAAATTCGTTGAAGTTATTTACCGCCTGTAGCTGATGGTGCCAAAAAACCAGCTTGACCGGCTGGTCTTTGGGAGTCGCCGGGGCCGCCGCCTTTTCACCGCCGCCACCCGCAAATACCGGCCCCAGGGCCAGGATCACCAATAAAACCGCTAAAAATGTCTTTTTCATTTCCTTCTCCTTTTCTATACAAATTAGCTCATTATAGGGGCTAAATTTTCAAAACGCAAATTAATTCTGCGCAAGTATCAAAAAAATATAAAAGAGGGTCTTTAAAAATGATTTTTTTTTGATTTATCGCTCCTTGGGCCTGCCCAGCTTACAAAAAAGTGAAAAATGTCGAAGGCCGTCACGCGGAACTTTTCGGCCTACAGATGCTTTTGAATTTCCTTTACCAGGGCGGCAAGTTCTTCTTTTGACGCGAGCTTATCATTGGACAGGGGCAGTTCAAAGGCGCTTCCCCAGGATTTGCCATCCGGGTACTTGGGTACCAGGTGAAAATGCAGGTGGGGATAGGTATCGCCAAAGGCGGCATAGTTGATCTTCCCCGGGGAAAAAGCTTTGTAAAGGGCTTTGGAAGCCTTGGCCATATCCCGGGCAAAAGCCTGGAGTTCCTCACCCTCAAGCTGGAAAAATTCGGTCTTGTGTTCCTTAAGGGACAGGATGCAGCGGCCCCGGTAGGTCTGATCTTTTGTCAGCCAGAGCCGGGAGACTTCCAGGTCCGCAACCTTTTCGCCAATATCCCCGGCGTCGGTGCAATAACGGCATGTAACTTGGGTATCTCCATCTTTCATAATCGATCTCCTTCCTGATCCGAATTACTTAAGTATAGGGCTGAATTGTTACAACGACATCTTAATTCTTCATAAATATCAAAAAAATATAAAAGGTGCCCGGTAAAAATGATGATAGAATGATTTTTCCGGTCCCGGGCTCCTTGTAAAAAAGTGAAAAATGCCGGATTATCGTTTTTAATGATTGAACATATCAAATCCGTCTGCTGTTACCGCTTTCAGGACACCCGGTTTATAAACGGCATACCTCCCCACCGGCCCCATTACCAGCTGTTTTTTTTCCTGAAAGAAAATTCCGGCGCCTTTATGCACAACGGGAACTGGAAGGATATCCTGAGTAACCGGCTTTTTTTTATTTCCCCCGGGGATGACTTTACCATACGCTGCGGCGATGAATCGGTGGACTGTTTCTACATTGCCTTTGATTCCCCGGATAAAAACCCCGGTAACATTCACGACTACATTATCATCCTGCAGGAGTTCCGTTCCGAATTTATCGAAGTGAACATCAGCCTTGCCGCAGCCTGCCTGATGCAGAAGCAGGAAGAAGCGGTTTATCATCTGCGGCTGCTCCTGGAAATACTGGACCGGATGACCATGGAAAGCCATATCTCCTATGCCACCCGCCATGCGGAGGGCGCCTTCCTGGATATACCCCGGCATTTTCATGAAGAAGAATATCAGATTGAATATTTTGCCGCCGGGTTGGGCAGCATCTTTATCAATAACCGCTGGGTGCAGTATGCCCCCGGCTTCTTCTGTTTTATCCCGCCGGGCATACCCCACGAGATACTGCTTGCCCAGGCGCCGGACCTGGACAACTACAGCGTTAAATTCCGCTATGTTGCGGACCCCCGCATAGGCAGCCCTCCCCGGGAAGCCTTCGCAGTACCGGTGGCGAAGGAAAAGCAGCCCCTGATCCTGGGACTCCTGAAAAAAATCGTAGGGGAATATGTGATGGACATACCCGTTTCCCCGAACAGCCTGAAAAAACTCCTTACCCTGTCCCACGAATTCCAGAATCAGGATGGTTCCGGTGAGATCGAGGACCTGATAACCCGGGTCAGGCATATTATAAACACCGACTATTCCCGTCCCCTGCGGATTTCAGATATAGCCGATCAGGCGGGGATAAGCCCCGAACACCTGAGCCGCCAATTCCGCAAACATTCCGGCCAGACCCTGGCGTCCTATATCAATTACATGCGTCTCCATTCAAGCCTTATCATGCTGCAGAATACCGACATGCCCCTTAAACAGATAGCGGTGGAATGCGGATTTAAAAATGTGAACTACTTTACTACCCAATTCAGAAAACGCTATACCCTGACCCCCAAGGAGGTCAGAAAATCAAGCGGCAGCGACGAAGACCTATAGCCCCGCATCCTGCACGATTACTGCGACATCTTCCCACCGGTTCAGGGTATAGATGTGTATCCCGTTAACGCCCATATCGATAAAGCGGTGGATCAGTTTTACTGTGTACTCCATGCCGGCCTTCTTAAAGCCCGCTTTGTCATCCTCATACTTGCCCATAATAACCGCCAGTTCCGCCGGGATGGAACAGCCGTTGGAAAAGGTCATGCGGATAACCGGGTCCCGGCTCAATACCGGCATGATCCCTGCGATAATGGGCAGATGTATCCCCGCTTTACGGGCCTTGTCCGTAAAGCGTTCAAAGGCGCGGATGTCATGACAAAGCTGGGTCATAAAAAAATGGGCGCCCTTTTCCTGCTTTATCCGCAGATGGGCAATATCCCCCTCCAGGGAAGGGGCGGTGATATGTTTTTCGGGGTAAGCCGCCGCCGCCAGGCAGAGCCCGGGAAATTCATCCTGCACAAATTCGATCAGCTCCTGGCCATGGGCAAAATCTCCCCGGGTACCGTTCCAGCCCGGAGGATAGTCGCCCCGCAGGGCCAGGATGTTTTCGATCCCTATATCAATATAATCCCCGATAAAGGAATGGAGGTCCTCCCGGGTATTTCCGATGCAGGTTAAATGGGTCATAATTTCGTGGCCGCTTTTCCTAACCGCCCGGCATATTTCCATATTCCGATCCCGCCGGTCTCCCCCCGCATGGTAGGTACAGCTGATAAAATCCGGTTTAAACCGGTAAAGATTGTCCAGGGCGTCCAGCAATCCTGTAAGGGGCACCGGTTCTTTAGGGGGAAAGACCTCAAAGGAAAGGGTCATCTTCTGTTTCAGTACATCGGCGATTTTCATCATTGCTCCTTTAGAACTTTAAGCCTTTCTATAATAACTTCCCCCGCCACGGCGATATCCTCCGCGGTAAAGGCAAATACAAAGTTATCATCAAAAAGGATTTGTGCCGAGGGGGGAAATTCATCATCCGCACCCCAAAGGATGATGCTGACAAAGAGACCGTTCAGGAATTCAAAGCGATATCCCGCATGGGATATCACGTCTCTCTTGTCCAATGCCTCCGCCCGGAGCCGCTGATTTTTTTCCATAAGGTTTCTAAAGGCCGGTATGTCCCTGCCAAAGGCGGCGGCGCAGCGTTTAAGACAGCGGCCTTCAAAGTTCCGGTAATACACATTCCCCCAGGGAATCTCGTTGTAGGAAAGCTGTTTACCCTGGGGGGGAAAATATTTCCCTTCGCAGAGGTAGCGCAGAAAAAGAATTTTTTCGTAGGGGTTCGCCGCGTCTTCCCCTTGCGCTAGGTCCAGCAGGGCAAAATTCGGGTACAGCGCCCGGTACTCACTTCCCAGGATGCGGAGACTAAAGGCCGATTCCTTTTCATCAAAGAGAAGATTACAGCGCCGCGCTGTTTCCTGCGGGTCCAGGTTCTTGTAGATCCCCCCGTAATGTTCCAGGGGTTTACGGTTTTTTTGATCCCGATCATAATCGAAGGGAGCTTTAGTATTCATGTTGCTGCTTCGCCTTCTGCAAAGAGGGCTCCGTTGGTATGGGGCAGAAAACAGGCGGCGACAAATTCGTCCATGTAACCGGGATGGGTGGAAAGTTCCAGATAGGTCATGCCCCGGCTGATTTCCACCACCATTTCGCCGGCGCGGCGGGCGGTGAGCATGGCGTAAGCACCGTGCAGGGAACTGTTACCGATGTAGTGATACTTTTCTGCGGGAAGCTTGGGAAACATCCCGATGCGGATAGCCTGCCCCATGTTGATGCCCCCGCCGATGCCCCCGGCGACATACACATCGTCGATGGCCTCCACCCCCAGGTCCAGTACCGCCAGCATGGTTCTGATGGCGGAAAAGATCGCCCCCTTGGCGCGGATAAAATTGTCGATGTCCGCCTCCGAAAGGGCGACATCCCGGCCGTTGGCGGTATCCCGGGCAAAGGCCGCCACATAGCTTGCGCCTCCCCATTCGTCCCGGCGTATCCGCTTTCCTTCCCTGATGAATTTTCCCCGGGCGTTGATAATGCCGCAGCGGAACAATTCACCGATAAGGTCGATAAGGCCCGAACCACAGATGCCGACAGCCTTTTGGGCTGCATCGGGCTTTTGGCCCTCCGCGCCGATGACCGTAATGACGGGCTCCATGGTGTCCGCATCGATACGGCAGGCTTCGATGGCGCCGTCGGTGGCCCTCATGCCGCAGCTGATGTCCCCCCCCTCAAAGGCGGGCCCGGCGGAACAGGCGCAGCTCATCAGGAATTCCGAATTCCCCAGGGCCAGTTCCCCGTTGGTCCCCAGGTCTATGAACAGGGAGAGGGTTTCCTTTTTGAACAGCATGGACGCAAAGACCCCGGCGCTAATGTCCCCCCCCACATAGCTCCCGATGGCCGGGGCAAGGATCAGCTCCGCATCGGGGTGGACCCCCAGGTTCATATCCGCGCTTTTCAGGGCGCCGCTTTCAAAAAAGGCCGGCACATAGGGCTCCAGCCGCAGGTACTCCGGGTTTACCCCCATAAAAAGATGGGTCATGGTGGTGTTTGCCGCCGCCGCCACCCGGTAGATATTTTCCGGCAGCAGCCCCGCGGTTTTGCTCATGTCCCGGATCAGGGGGACCAGGCATTCTTCGGTCACCGCCCGGCGGAGCCGTTCCAGGCCGCCGGGCCGGGCGCTTTCGATGATGCGGCTGATCACATCGGCGCCGTAGCGAATCTGGCCGTTCCCGGCGGAGCCCGCGGCAAGGATTTCCCCGGTCAGCAGGTCCGCCATCAGGGCGGATACGGTGGTGGTACCAATATCGATAGCCAGCCCCGCTATCACCGGTGGCGGGGAAGCGGCGCCGGCGGGAAACAGGTCCAGGATGGTAACACCGGTTTTTGTCCCCGACTCCCGGCGCAGTAATACTGTCAGAGAAGAAACGGAATTTTCCGCAGGCCGGCTTTCCCCTCCGGAATATCCCGCAGAGCCCGAAAGCCGCAGCGCCATGGGGAGTTTCCGCAGGGCATGGAGACTAAAGCCGATCTTGTCCGGCATCAGTCCGGTAAGGGGGGAACTTCCGGGGAAGTTCCCTGCAATTTTCCGCAGCAGCCGTTCCCGGTCCGCCATGCCGTCCCCGCCCCGGGGGTTTTCAATTTCCAGATTGATGAGTTCCAGGCCGCTGTCTTTTTCAAGGCCCATGGCACGGAGTTCTTTTTGCAGGTTTTCAAAGACAGCCCGTTCCCGGACATCCCCTTTGCCGCTTACCCTTATCCGGTTTTGGTAGGCCCGGGCCGTGGCCGGAACCAGCACAGTGACATCCGAGACCACCGCGCTGGCGCAGGCCAGACGGTAACCTTGGGCAAATTCTTCCGGGGAGATATGCCGGTTCGGTTCGCTTTTAACTGAACCCGCCAGCAGCTTTACCCGGCATTTACCGCAGGTACCGTTCCCCGCGCAGGGGGCGTCCAGGGCCAGGTTTGCCCTTTTGGCGGCGTCCAGGAGGGATTCGCCAAAAGAGGCGAAGACGCTTATATCTTCGCCCCCTTCAACTTTAAAGAGCAGCTTGCATTTTTTTTCTTCCATCGCAATCCATATCCCGGCGCCGGCTCCTACATGATGGCTTCCATGGCAAAGGCAGGATGCTTCTTTTCCTGAAGGAAGGCAACCACCGCATCCGATTCGGTTGCTATGGATTCATCGCAGATCATGTCCGCAAAATTGTCGATGCCGTAAAGCTCCCTGGCGGTCTTGTTCAGCTTTTTCGATACATCGGTTTTCAGCTCCCTGGGCATCCAGACGATGCGGCCTATGCCGCCCTCGGCGCTGACGAATTTTTTGGAAGCGATAAAGTGGCGGCCGTGGCCCATAAAGCCCGGGGTCTGCACCCCGCCGCCGGTCATGGAGGCCAGCTCGCCAAAGGTCATCCCCGTGGGGGTAATGCCTTTGTATTCCCGGTTGACCACCACCACCCCGTTTGCCTCGGGCAGGATGCCGCAGATGCACTCAAAGCAGCCGCAGCTGGTCATGGGGTCTTCCATGATCGAATAGAGGGTCACATTGCCCACCGAGCCGTGGGTGGCGGCTTCCACCGCCTTGTTCACCGAATCGTAGACCCCCTTCTTTTCATTCCGGAGCCCTTCTTTGGAGATGGGCTGGCAGGGCCCGGTGGGGGTCAGCTCCCGGGTGGCGCTGGCGTCCAGCCAGGACACGGCCCCGCAGAGCCCCAGCCGTTCCGGGGTAATGACGCAACAGTGGGCCGGCGCAAAGGACTGGCAGAGGATGCAGCTGTAGAAACAGTCCACGCTCTCGTCGGTCATGGAGGCCAGCCGGGAATCCCGGGCCTCGTATTTGGGAAGGGCCTCTTTTTCCAGAATCTCCTTTGCCCGTTTTTCATCGGTCACCAAAGTAACCTGACACTTGTCCACCACGGTTCCGAATTCGTCCATCACCATGGCGTAGATCACTTCCCCCAGGTCCTTGAGCTTGAGCCCCCGGGAGAGGGCATCCTTGCTCACCCGGATACGGAAGAGGTTCCGCTGGCCCGTGTGCATCACCCCTTCGATGTAGTTGAACCAGTGGTGTATCCGCCGTTCCAGTACGGGCTCAAAGTCCACCCGCATCTTGGCCCCCGCCACTTCCACGTATGTCGCCAAAGCCATGTTCTGGGGTGAAGAATCGTTAATATCATCCCCAATGATAGTAATCCGGTGATCTTCGATGGCGGCGGCGTCCTTCATCAGCACCAGTTCGGCGGTGGTATTTTTGTCGGAGGTGAATTCCACCGCCATGTCGGGCCGGCGGATAATCTCCCCCTCAAAGGCCGCGGCAAAGGCCACGGGGATGGCGATCTCCTTTACCTTGATTTTGATATTCCGCAGTTCCAGTGAGCGCTTCACCGTCTGTTCGTAATCGGTTACCGATTCCAGCGCGCCGGGGATCTGCAAATCCCCCAGGTCCTGATCGACGATGACCGGGAAGCCCAGGGCGATAGCCCCGGCGCCGACAGCGACCACCACTTCGTTCAGGGGGCCAAAGGTGTTCACAAAGGCTGGAACCCGTTCCTTGGTATAGGCCAGCAGCCCCGGCAGGTCCCCCTCTTTTGCGTTGCCGAAGATCAGGGCCGCACGGATAGCCACGGTAACCACATGGATCGCCGCAGTTACATCGTAGCCCAGGGGCACCACCCGGAATTCCAGGCCCATTTTGACCCCGGTAGCCGCAGCCTGATCGATCACCTTGCCGATAAGGAAGGTAAGAAGCCCCTTGCTCTGGTAGTCCTTGACCACCTTCGCCACCGAGGCGGGATCGGCCGCTTCGCCCAGCACCACCGCAACCCCGGGAATGTCCCCGGTAACCAGGGGCACCCCCAGGGATCGGATCACCGGATCGGGCACAAAGCCGATCCCCGGGCCGTCCTTGTAGGGGTTGCCCTCAATGTATTTCAACCCTTCGATAATTTCCGCGCCCACCGCAGTTGCCAGCCCCGCGTTCAGGGCTTCCCCCAGATCCTCCTTGCCGGAGATAAGGCTCTTGAGCACCCCCACGCAGGCGGGCAGGGTCTCCAGCTTTTCCACCTTCACCCCGGTGGCGCTGAATATGGTGGGAAAAAAGTAGGCCGTATCGGGAAAGGCAATCTTCCTGTCCGCGCCGTATTTTTTAATCGCATCGTTCACCGCGCCCTCGGTCAGCCCTGCCACCGCGTTGGCGCCCGCATAAATCAAATCCGTTAACGCACCCATCATTTCCTCCTATAATTCCAGTTTCTTTATAATTTCTCCCAGGGCCTGCCGCACCGGGGAAGATTCGGGCAGTTTAACCAGGGGGATTCCGGCGGAGTCGTACTCGTACACTAGGGAATCCTGTGGAAGCACACCGATCAGGGAAAGATGCTGAGCCTCAATCTCTTCGGCAATGCCGCTGTTCAGTTCTCCCCCGGGGGCGCGGTTCACGATGAGCCCCACCTTTTTTACCTTCAGGTCCAGTTCGCCTATCATCTCCGCAATCCGCCCCGCCGCCTGAACGCCCCGCCGGGAGCAGTCGCTCACCAGAAGGATCAGGTCCACCGGCGGCAAAATCCCCCGGCTGATGTGTTCCAGCCCCGCTTCATTATCCACGATAAGGTAGTTGTAGTTTTGATAGTATTTTTTAAGCTGCTCCCGGAGTATATCATTCACAAAACAGTAACAACCCTTGCCCTGGGTCCGGCCCATCACCAGCATGTCGTAGCGGTCCTCTTCCACCAGGGCAGAACTGAACCG
>BNVE01000032.1 GCA_025997875.1 Spirochaetia bacterium | reverse complement strand
TTACGGACATTAAGGTTGCTATCGAAATAGGCAATATGAACTATAATCATAATCCTGATGTGAACCGGGCCCTTACCCGGATCATTCAGGAAGCCTTTACCAATTCGATACGCCATGGAAAGGCAAGCAGAATCCTTATCAACTTTTGGGAATTTCCCAACAGCCTTGAGATGACGGTTCGGGATAACGGGGTGGGGGCCCAAAACATCGTCAAAGGAATCGGGCTTGCGGGTATGGAAGAAAGGCTGGAAAAAATAAAGGGAACCCTGGAGGTATCATCTCCGGCGGACGGCGGTTTTTGCCTTAAGGTAAACATACCGCTTTTAACAGCAAGGGGAGACACCAATGGCTGAATCAAAATTAAAGATACTGCTGGTTGATGATCAAAGCCTCTTCGCCGAAAGCCTGCGGACCTTTTTGAATAACTACGCCGATGACATGAATGTGGCGGGTATCGCTCCAAACGGAAAAGAGGCTGTTTCCATGGCCGCCGAGCATCGTCCCGATGTTATTCTGATGGATATCAGGATGCCCGAAATGGACGGGGTTGAGGCGGTCGGAAAAATAAAAAAACAGTACCCCGAAATAAAGATCATCATGCTTTCAACTTATAATGAAGACAGCTTTGTCCATTCTGCCCTAAAGGCGGGGGCCTCCGGTTATTTGCTCAAGGACATATCCCCCACGGAACTGATCGCCGCCATAAGGGCGCTCAAGGGCGGGGTTATGCAAATTTCACCGGAGATTGTCCGGCAGCTTGTGCAGGAACGCTACACCGCAGCGGCGCCGGAAGAAAACACCGATGCAACAGATGGAATCAATGAACAGTCATTCGAATGGCTTGGCGATCTTACCCACCGGGAACGGGAAATTTTTGCCCTTATGGCAATCGGCTATGACAATGAGCAGATAGCGGGGAAATTTGATCTGGCGGTTCAGACGGTCAGGAATCAGGTAAGCACCATCTATTCAAAGCTGGGAGTAAAGGATCGTTTTGAAATAATCAGGCTGGCAAACAAGACAAAGAAAAGCTGAGCCTATTAAAAGACAATGGCTAAGCCTCCTTCCCGTAATGTCTGCCAGGCCTTCTGTGTTTCGCCTTCCCCCAGGCAGTCCTTCAAATTATTGTAAAATTCCGCCGCAGTTATGCTGTTTCTCGTGGAATTTTCACACAGTAATACTGCGATCTTTTTCGCCCCTGATCCGGCCCTTAGCCGATGTTCGCCCAAGCGCCATCGCCAGCTTAGCTCCGCGTTTTCCCCCGCGCCGCTGATCCGGGGCCGGGACCCCAGAAATAAAACCCTGTCGGCAGTTTCCGGTTTACCTACCTCGCCCCGCAGGGGAAAATTCGCCCCATGCTGCGCCGGCGGCGTCCCCCGGTCTTCGTCCCGGTCCCGGGCATAACTGTCTAAAAGTTCTGCGACCGTATCTGCGGATACCGAAGGTTCTTTTACCCTGAAGGGAAATGCCGCCGTCACCGGGGCTATTGCCCCGGATTCCGCCAAATCCTGTGCCAGCCATGAAGCAAGAAGCCGGTCCAGTGGTTCGGTGTACTTATTGAATTTTTCTTCGCCCTCAAAGGAAAGATCGTTTAGGGCGAAGATGGGTTTCGCATTATTACTGCCGCTATGGTCACCGCTTACCCGCAGTTCCGGATGCAGACCCCTTTTCCATTCCGCATAGATACGGGAATGGCGGGTTAAAACAAACTGATGCCAAAAGGCGGAATCCAGAAGCTCCGCCGCAAAGAGCTGCCGCAGTATTTCTGCGGAGTCAATAATCTCCTGTTCGTCCTGATCCCAGTAGCCGTAGATCAGATAGGCGTGGGTAAGGATGCCCGCTTCTTTGAATGCGGCGCAGGAACGGACCACGTCTTCAAGGACTATGCCTTTGCCAAGGCGCTTGAACCCCGCCGGTGTTGCCACCTCTATCCCTGCGGAAATTCCTACCAGCCCCCCGGCGGCAAGGATGGCGGCAATGTCGGGGGTAAAGGCTTTTTCAAAACGGATGTTCCCCCAAAAAGTGAGGGGCAGTCCCGCATCGCGGTTGAGTTCCGCAAGCTGTACCAGTGAGGAAACCGGCGCAGCCTCGTCCACCAGATGTACCCCGTGGACGCCGGTTTGTTCCGCCTGCTCTACCAGGTGGTGAAAGAGCGCCGCAGTGTCCACCGGCTGATAACTGCGGATATAATCCAGGCTAAGGTCGCAGAAGGCGCAGCCGTGCCAGTAACAGCCATGGGCCAGATAGGCCTTGAGCCAGTGCCCGTCGGACCAGAGCCGGTGCATGGGGTTCACGTCGTCCACAGGGTAGAGGTAGCGGGAGAAGTCCGCATCCCGGTAATCGGGGAAAATGTTTTTTATCGATTCATCATCGATCCGCCTGAACCGTGCAGTATTACTGTTGTTTTCTGCGAATTTGGGGACGGGATCGGCGATTGCCGGATCGGCTATAATTTTTCCCGCCCCTGAGCGGTACATGGTTTTGTAGAGCGCCGGTTCTTTTTGACACTCATCATTTTCCATATTGATGTTTTCCAATATCGCTTCCCAGGAACCGTAACCCCGGTCAAAGGAAAGGTAATCAACATAGTCGAAGACGGCCGGGTCATCGGCGAACCGCAGTTCGGTGTTCACATAGCCGCCTCCGGCAATGACCGCAGCCTTTCCCCCAAAGCGTTGCTTTGCCGACGCGCCGCAGACAAGGGCCCCTGCAAGGCAGCCGGGGAAGGGGATAGTGATGCCGATGAGTGGGGGAGTCCCTGCGGGGAAACTGGAGAACCCTGTCAGATGGTCCCATTCTTCTTCAAGATAGGGGCGGTAAAAATTTTTCAGGATGTAGCCGTCCAGGCTTTGCTTGACCGAAGTAAAATCGCGGAGGGCCGCGCCGGTGCGGCCCGCGTAACGGACAAGTGAGAAGTTGGGGTCCAGGGTGTGGGTGATAAAGTCCGCCAGATCGGCGAGAAGTTTTCCCGCCAGAAGCGGCGCGTCTTCGGGGAGGGGGCTGCCATTGAGGCTTTCCAGGCAGGCATCAAAACGGGGCCCCCCGGGAAGGACGCCGTTGGCCAGGCTGAGGAAGTGGGCCCATTCCCGGTCTTTGCCCCGCAGGAAACTGATGAGCCGGTCGATGACAGCGATCCAGCGGTCGGCTTCGGAGAGGAACCGTTCTACGATGGGATTTTGTTCCGGGCGCTGCCGCGATCCCGGACTCTGTCCCCGATTACCCATTAGTGCGATCTCCGCGTCAGCAAAAATTCGCTCCAGCCCGGCGCGGCAGAAGACCCGCTCGAAAAGGCCGATGGAGTGATCCCGGACCAGGACTTGGCAGCCCCGCTTTTCCAGGAAGGACTTGAGGTAATAGAGGCTGGGGTAAGGGGTGTTGAGCTGGGTGAAGGGGGGCTGGATCAGGCAGACCGGCCTGGCTCCGCCGGCTTTTTCGGCGTCTTCCCCGGTGAATAGGCCGCTCATTTGATGCTTTCCTTCTGTTGAAATGAGGGACAGTGCTGGCCGGTGGCCCGGAATACCTCAACCGAAGGCAGATTTCGGCATTTTATCCCGAAGAGCGCGCAGGACCGGGGGAAAGAGGTCTCCCAGGTGATCTTGAAGTGGATGCATTTGATACAGTCCGGCGCACGGGACCTGGGCTCACGGTCGAGCTTGTTTTCTTCCATAATAACTTATTGTAGACAATTTACCGCGATTCAGGGTATTCTTCAACTGAATGAAAACGTTAACCGGTGTCCCCGTATCTTCAGGCATAGTGAGCGGCAAGGCCTTCCTCTATGTGGAGAGCGAATTTCCCGAGATTACCCGCTACAGTCTGCACAAGAACCAGGTTGACCCGGAGCTGAAGCGCCTGGATAAGGCCATTGCGGACGCCATGGCGGACCTCAAGGTGATCCACGAGCGGGCGGTCCGGGAGATGAGCAAGGATCAGGCTGATATTTTTGCCGCCCACATCATGATGCTGGAGGACCAGGATTTTATCGATCAGCTCCATGGCCGGCTTAAGGAAACTTTGCAGAACGCCGAGTGCGTGGTCTCTGATATTGCCCGGGGGATGATGCAGAAGATGATGGCCTCTCCGGACCCCCTGTTTCGGGAACGGGCGGTGGACATCAACGATATTTCAAAACGGATTCTGAATCAGCTTCTTGAGATAAAGCAGGTGTCCCTGGCGGAGCTTGATCGGGATGTGATCGTGGTGGCCCATGATCTTTTGCCTTCGGAAGTGCTCACCATGAACAAAAGCCGGGTTAAGGGCATTGTCATGGATGGCGGCGGCCGGACTTCCCACACGGCGATCCTCGCCCGGGCCTTTGACATCCCGGCGGTGCTGGGGCTTTCCACAGCCACCAGAGAAATCAGCAACGATGATATCCTGGTGGTGGACGGTGTCGCCGGGCAGGTCACGGTCAATCCGGACAAACGGGATTTGAACGCCTATAAAAAGGCCGACACCCAATACCGCAAGAAGCAGGATGAATTTAACGCCATTCGGGAACTGCCCGCAGAAACTACCGATGGCTGCCGGGTTACCCTTAAGGCGAATATCGAACTCCCCGAGGAAGCGGAACAGGTGCTCCATTACGGCGCGGAGGGGATCGGGCTATACCGTTCGGAATTTCTTTTTCTTACCCCCGGCCAGGCGGCGGAAGAAGAGATGCAGTACCAGGCCTACAGCCAGGTGATCAAGGCCCTGGGGGATTTGCCCGTAACGATCCGTACCGTGGACATCGGCGGCGACAAGATCCTTCCCGACTTTCAGGTTACCGCCAATGAAAAGAACCCCCTCCTGGGCTGGCGGGCGATCCGCTTTTCCCTTGCACTGCCGGAGCTCTTCAAGACACAGCTGCGGGCGATACTCCGGGCCAGCGTAGAGGGGAATGTGCGGATCATGTTTCCTTTGATTTCCGGCATCGAAGAACTGGAACAGGCCCGGGCCCTGCTTGTTGAAGCCAAGGCTGAATGCCGCGCCAGGAAGCAGCCCTTTGCGGATAACATCGAAGTGGGCGCCATGATCGAGGTGCCCTCCGCCGCCATGACTGCGGATATCCTCGCCGAAGGTTCGGACTTTTTTTCCATCGGCACCAACGATCTGATCCAGTATTCGCTGGCGGTGGACCGGGGCAACGAGCGGGTCAACTACCTTGCCCAACCCACTCATCCGGCGGTGCTGCGCTTTTTAAAGATGACCATTGATGCCGCCCACAAGAAGGGCATCAAGGCCGCCATGTGTGGGGAGCTCGCCGGGGATTCCTCCGTGACGGCCCTGCTGCTGGGGCTGGGGCTGGATGAATTCAGCATGGCCGCCCAATCCATTCCCCATGTCAAACGGATCGTCCGGGGTGTATCCATGAAAAGCTGCCGGAAGCTGGCGGAGGAGGCTCTGAAGGGTACTTCCTGGATACAGAACGCCACCTTGGTAAAGGCCTGGATGGTCAAAAATCTCCCTGCTTGATATGGAATTTAACCCCAACATCAAATATAAAAAACTCCCCGTGGTGGTTCTGGCGGGCAGGCCCAATGTGGGGAAGTCCACCCTCTTTAACCGGCTCCTCCACAAACGCCGGGCCATCACGGACCCAACCCCGGGGGTAACCCGGGACCCGGTGGAAACGGAGACCTTCATCCAGGGCAAGCCCCTGCGGCTCGTAGACACCGGGGGCTTCAAGCTGGTCCGCGAAGGGGACCCTTCGGAGGCCCTTGACGACCTCGTGGTGGAAAAAACCCTGGAAACCCTGGAACGGGCGGACCTGATCGTGCTCCTCCTCGCGGCGGGTGAACTGTCTGCGGAGGATGAGGAATTCATCGGCTTCCTGCGCCGCTATCAGAACCGGCTCCTGGTGGCGGTGAACAAAACCGAAGGGGGCCGCCGGGAGGCCGATGCGTGGAACCTCCTCTCCTACGGTTTCGACAAGGTCCACATGATCTCTGCGGAACACGGTGACAACATCGGTGAGCTTGAGGAAGCGATTCTGTCACGGCTCGATTTTTCAAAAGTAGAGAAGGCCGCTAAGATCGGTATCGCTAAGGCCAACAGTGTTACTAATGCCGACACCGGAGCTGCCAATAATGCCGGGCCTGACGGCGCAGATGGAGACACCGGGTTTGGCAGTTTTATTGATGAGGCTGACACCCGGCCCATCCGTATTGCATTATTGGGCAAGCCCAACACCGGGAAGTCCACCCTGTCGAACCGGCTCACCGCTTCCAGCGCATCTATTGTGAGCGACATCCCCGGCACTACCCGGGACGTGGTGGAGGGTGTCTTCTCCTGGAAGGGCCGGGACTTCCAGGTGCTGGACACTGCGGGGATCAGGCGGAAAACAAAGGTTACCGAAAACATCGAATACTATTCGGTGAACCGGGCGATCAAAACCATCGACGATGCGGACATCGTGTTCCTTATGATCGACGCCGTTGAGGGGCTTTCCGAACAGGACAAGAAGATCGCCGGTCTTGCCCACGACAAGGGCCGGGGGATCATCATGGTCCTGAACAAATGGGACACCATGCCTCAGATTAAAAACGCCTTCGAGGCAAGCAGCGACCGCATTCACTTTCTTTTCGGCAAGATGGAGTATGCGCCCATTGTGGCGGTGAGCGCCCGTGACGGGACCGGGGTGGATAAGCTCCTCAACACCGCCCTGCGGATGTACAAGCAGCTGCAGATCAAAATTGAAACTGGCCCCTTGAACCAGGCCCTGGAACGGTGGCTTCAGGAGAATCCACCCCCCATGGGACCCCAGACCCGGTTCAAGATCAAGTACGCGGTACAGAAATCCGCAAACCCCGTGGAGTTTATTCTTTTTGTATCCCGCCCCCGCGCGGTGAGTGAGGCGTATACTTCATACATCCGCAATAAGATCCGCAAGGACCTGGGCTTCTCCCTGGTACCCGTGGCGGTTGAAATCCGATCCTCCGCCGGAGACGCCGGGAAGATCCGGAAGAACGAGAAGGGCCGGCAGAATTCCACCGGGAATTCCCGGCACGGTCAAAAGGGCGCTTCTGTCCAGAATTCACCCCGGAAGACAAGCTCCCGGCACAAAAAGGGATGAGCTGTGGCGTTCTATGGAATTCGAGATGTTGAACGGCTCCTCAAGGTGAAGGTCCACGTACTGCGTTACTGGGAACAGGAGATTCCCCTGATTCAGCCCAAGAAGGATGTATCAGGAAAACTGCGTTACTCAAGCCGTGATTTGCAGATATTCCTGCGGCTCAAGTATCTTTTGTACGACCGGCACTTTACCGTGGAAGGGGCCCGGGAAGAACTCTTCCGGGAGGCTTCCGGGGATCAGCAGAATCTCCGCGCCCAGATCGCCGCCCTCCGTTCGGACCTGGTGGACCTCTGCTTCCTGATTCAAAACAAAGATGCCCCCAGGGATACGCCCTGATGCCCGCGCCTGTAATACCCCAAAGCGCCGTGACTGCTGCGGCGACTCCCGCAGTAGAACTGTTTTCTCCATTGCCGCCGGACATCCGCAGTACCCTTGAGAATGTCCTTCCCCTTATCGAAAAAACCTTCCCCATCCCCAGCCGCTTTAAGCAGGGCCTTCCCGGTGATGTGGCGGAGCTTTCCCGGCTCCTTACCAGCGGCAGGGGTGACCGGGGGGAATCCTATCTGGGTAAGCCGCCCCTCCTTTCGGCGTATCTTCGTTATTTCCTCCCCTGGAACCTCTACCGTCTCTGCCGGCTCCTCCCTTCGCTCGATCTGCATCTTGCCGCCGGGGACGCCATCACCGACCTGGGTTCCGGGCCCCTCACCTTACCGGCGGCGCTCTGGCTTTCCCGGCCGGAACTGCGATCCCTGCCGCTGGAGTTCCGTTGTATTGACCGCACCGGCGCAGTGATGGAAGCGGGGAAGAAATTGTTTGCGGCTCTGGTGGGAGTGGAAAGCAAATGGACCATAAAGACAATCAAGGCTGATATTCGCAAGGACTTGGAAGTCCGGGGAAACAGGGCCGCCTTAGTGACGGCGGTGAATGTCTTTAACGAGCTCTTGGGCCATATCCCCCACACCGCTGTGGATGCCCTTCACCGGGAGGCCAATGAGTACGCCCGCCTGCTTACGCGCCTTGCCGGTGATACGGGCCGCATCCTGGTGATGGAGCCGGGGGTTCCCCGCTCAGGGGAATTTATCAGCGCCCTCAGAACATCGCTTTCGGATGCCGGCAGGCCGCCCCTGTCTCCCTGTCCCCACGCCAATGCCTGCCCCCTCCCCGGCGGACTGCACGCCAAATGGTGTCACTTTAATTTTGATACGATTGATGCTCCCGAAGCGCTGCACAAACTTTCCGCCGCCGCCGGTATTCCCAAGGAGCGGGCGGTCTTAAGTTTTCTGTTTGCGGGACCGGCCGGTTCCGGCAAGCCCGCAGAAGAAATCATCCATGCAGATACCGGTACGAAAACGGCGACGCCGCCCACCGGGCTGCCGGTGCGGGTCATCTCTGACGCCTTTCCCGTGCCGCCGGGACAGTATGGGCGCTATGGCTGTTCCGGCAAAGGCCTGATCCTGGCAACGGGCAATCAGCAGGTTGTAGAAAAACTACCCTCCGGGGCGCTGGTGAACATGACCCTCAAGGGGAAGGAAAAGACGGACCCCAGGAGCGGGGCTATTGTGGCGGCGGTGGAATAGCCGGAAAAGACTAAGGCCTAAAGCCGATTGGTTTTGCCGGCGGCGGAGGGCTGGCAATGAAACTATTCAGCGCTCGAATAATATCATCTACCCGCTTGTCGTTACGTTCGATATATAACAGCAGCAGCTTGCGTAATTCCAGTATCTGTTCATTTGTACCGGTCTGCGTAAGCGCATACTGACGCATTTTGACAAACACCCGCATTATTTTGATGTTTACGTCAATTGCGATGTCACTCTTCAAAACGCTGGATAGCATCAAAATACCATGTTCGGTAAAAACATAAGGCGCACCCCGTCTTCCGCCCCTTCCATCCGGAAGTTTTGAGATCACAATTTGTGATCTCAAAGAATCCCATTCTTTTTTTGTAAGCCGAAACATGAAATCCCGTGGAAACCGCTCCATGTTACGTTTTACTGCCTGATTCAATGCCCTGTTTTCAACCTGATACAGCTGCGCCAGGTCGCTGTCAAGCATCACTTTACACCCGCGAATTTCGCGGATCATGTTATTTATGGGTAATATTTTGTTCATAATTTCTCCTTAATTACATATAATACATACTTGATAAAAAAATGCACTAAAAACATGACAAATGTAATATTTTTGAGGTCACAAATTGTGACCTCAAAGTTTTTTTCTGTATTTTTTATGCAAACCATGGTAAGATAAACCAGGATAACAAGGAATATCCAACGAAGTTTCAAGGAGGCTTATCATGATCTATACCTGTTCCATCGACACCCCGTTGGGACCGATGACCGCGGCGGCGGAAGAGGATGCCCTTACCGGGCTCTGGTTCGTGGGGCAAAAGTATTATCCGGCAAAAACAGACGCATGGATCGGCAAGCCGGATCAGAGTGTTTTTGCGGCCTTGCGATCCTGGTTGGAAGCCTACTTTGAGGGCAAAAACCCTCATATTGACTTTCCCCTTAATCCCCGGGGTTCGGCCTTTCAAAAATCGGTTTGGGAAATTCTTTTGCAGATTCCTTACGGTGAAGTGACCACCTATGGCGAGATTGCGAAACAACTGGTCCGTAAGCAGAGCATCGCTTCAATGTCGGCGCAGGCAGTTGGCGGCGCGGTGGGGCATAATCCTGTTTCATTGGTGATACCCTGTCACCGGGTGGTGGGGGCCGATGGAAGTTTGACCGGTTATGCGGGAGGGCTTGATAAGAAGAAGTATTTGCTGGGCCTTGAGGGGAACAGGCTATAGCGAAACAGGGGTATTCCGTTGGTATATACGTCTCTCCTATGGCTTTTTTCCGTTTTTTTCTGCATAGTTAGTTTATGCTTCAACCGAATTTTTTAAAATCGCCCTTTCTTATATCGCTGATCATTGCAACAGCGGTGTTTTTTATCACCTGTTCCAAAATGGCTCCTTCCAAACCCCCGGTGCAGATTCAGCAGACCCTTCCCGCAGAAACCGAGCTGCCCGAGCTTGCGGACGTCATTGCCCAATTAAGCGCAGCATCTGATCCGCAGGGCGCCAGCAGGAATGACGCTGGTGAATTTAGAAATCTTCTGAATGATGTCCTTATCTCTGCGGGAATACCGCCGGAACTTTCGCGGAAACTGGAAAGCGCCGCAGCGGAAAGCCCCGCCTTCATCCTGGACCTTTTGGCCTGCCTTGAGGGAGACCCCTATCTGCGGATGCTGGTGGATAAACAGCATCCCCTTCCCGAAGGCTATGAGCCCGATGATCTGGTTGAACTAAAGGACGCTTCCTATCGGGTTGGACGGCAGGGGCTTATGCTTCGCCGCGCCGCGGCGGAGGCCCTTGAGGAAATGGCCGCCGCTGCGAAGGCCGATGGGGTCACCCTGGTTGCATCTTCCGGTTACCGGTCCTGGAATTACCAGGTTGAGGTTTATGGCCGCATCGTGCGGGAAATGGGGCAGGTTGCGGCGGATCGGGAATCGGCGCGGCCCGGACACAGCCAGCACCAGACCGGGCTCGTGGTGGACTTCGGTTCCATCGACGACAGCTTTGCAGAAACTCCGGCGGGCCGCTGGATAGAAACCAACGGAAGCCGCTTTGGCTGGTCCATTTCATTCCCCGACGGTTACGAGGAAGTTACCGGTTACCGCTGGGAAAGCTGGCATTACCGTTATGTGGGCCGGGACCTTGCCGCCTTTATCGCTGTCTGGTTTGAGGGCATCCAGCAATACGCATTACAGTTTATCCATGAATGGGAGAAGGCGGGCGTTGATTTTTAATAACCATGGACGCCCCCTTTCCGCATTACAGTGACTTCAGGTAGCTTAGCAGAATTGTCAGACCCTTGTTGTTGGGGTTGTCAAAAATTCCGTTCAGCACAATGTCCGCATGCCACCGGGTTGGTTCTATTAGTTCGTCATGGCGGTACCGCACGGTATCCAGATACCGGTTTACTATCTCGTCAAAGCTTTGGCCCTTCTGGGTAAACCGGCGGATGCGGCGGACCAGCCGTTCATCACTTTTAAGATCCACAAAAACCTTAAGGTCCAGGACGTTCCGGATCTTCTCAAGATGAAAGGCGAACAATCCATCAATAATAACAAAATCGGGCTTTGCCTTTATCGCCGCTTCAAAATCGGCGTAGAGTTCATCCAGCCGCATGCCCTTGGGATGGTTGTGTTCAACATATTCAATCCCCGTTATGGGGGCGATGGTGGTGGCGGGGGGATTCATGAAGTAGGTGTCCATGTTTATCACCCGTACCTCCCGGGGTGCGAGGCCCGCCTTGAGTTTTTCTGCGGCGGTAGATTTTCCGCTGCAGGTACCCCCCGCCAAACCAATGATGTAAGGTTTCTTGTCCATAACAACTCCTTTATCGCGCGGCAGAATCGCCGCGCAGGTAAATCGAAGCGCAACGAAGTTGCGCATAACTCCTTTATTGCACGGCGGAATCGCCGTGCAGGTAAATCGAAGCGCAACGAAGTTGCGCACAACTCCTTTATCGCACGGCGGAATCGCCGTGCAGGTAAATCGAAGCGCAACGAAGTTGCGCACAACTCCTTTAACCGTTCTGTTTAGGCAGTCCCTGCCTTGTCCATACTCCGCAATTTTTTCAATTCAAAGAAGATCATAGTACCGGTAAGTAAAACTGAAAAACCGTCCGCCACCGGCGCGGAGGCAATCACGCCGTGGAGCCCCCAGATTTTGCCGAAGATCAGCATGCAGGGGATCAGTACAATACACTGCCGGAGCATGGAAAGGAAGATTGAAATCTTTGGCCGTCCGGTTACCACATACAGGTTGGTGGACACGATCTGGAAACCGTTGAGGGGCAGCATGATCATCATTACCCTCATGGCCCAGGGCGTAAAGCTGAGGAGAGCTTCGCTGCCATTGGGGGCGAAGATGCTGATCAGAAAATGCGGGAAGAGTTCCCCCATCATAAAGCCCAGGGTACATATCGCGGTGGCGGCGGTGATGGCCCCCAGGTAGGCCTTGAGTACCCGGTGATATTGTTTTGCCCCGTAGTTGTAACCCAGGATCGGCTGGGCCCCCTGGTTAATGCCGAAGACGGGCATCAGGATCAGCATGCTGATGGAACCCACGATGTTCATTCCCGACAAGGCGATGTCACCGCCATTAGCCACCCCCAGGGCTGCCGCGCCGTACCAGCCCATGCTGGTGTTGTAGAGGAGCTGCACCCCGGACATGACGAATTGCAGGATAAACTGCGCGGAGCCAAATGCCATGATCTGACTGATGATCCTCAGGGAAGGCTTGAAGGTTTTCAGCCGCAGCTTGATCACCGCCTTCTTTCCGAAACTGAAGGACAGGATCCAGACTGCCGAAGCAAGCTGGGAAATGATCGTTGCCCAGGCGGCCCCTTCAACACCCCAATGAAACACAAAGATGAAGATGGGATCCAGGATTATGTTCATCCCCGCGCCGAGGAGCATACTGATCATGGTGACGTTGGGGAAACCCTGTGCCCGGGTACAGTGGGAAAAGCCAAAGCCTACCATGAAAAAAACCGATCCGTAGAGGATGATCTGCAGATACTCCCGGGAATAGTTGAGGGACTCGCTCCCCTCCTGGGCGCCAAGCATGGAAAGGATGGGCTCCATAAAGATAAGACCCACGGCCATGAAGATGAACCCCATGAGCAAGAGCAGGCAGAAGCAGTGGTTCAGGGCGTTTTCCGCTTCTTCCCGGCGTCCCTGGCCGAGCCGCATGGAGATCATGTTCGCCGACCCTATCCCAAAAAGCATGGCAAAGGCCATGGAGATGGTCATCAGGGGCAGCACTAGGGAGAGGCCCCCCAGGGCGACCTCGTTTACCCCCCGGCCCACGAAGATCCGGTCCACCACATTGTAGAGGGCGTTGACTACCATCCCGGTTACGGCGGGAATGGAAAAGCGGAGCAGCAATTTTCCTATGGGATCGGTACCCAGGCGGGCGGCGGCATCGGTCTTTTTTGTATCTTGATGGACAGGGATATCGGAGGCGGAATCAGACAATGGGTTTCTCCTTGAAACTGCGTTGGATATATAATGATACGCCGGATTCATAGGGGGGATCAAGCTTGGGACGTGGCTAAAAAAATCGAACATTTGAACGATTGTTCATACATTCAACTATTGACAAAATAAAAATCCGGGATTATATTTACCATATCATTTGAATGATTGTTCAAGTATTCAATCATTCAGGCAATGGAGGAATTATGGGTAAAACGAATACCGTTTTGGTGTTTCATCAGGATAATGTTGACCACGCGGCGGAAAGCCTTCCCCCCCAGGAGGAATTGGACAATCTGGGGGAATTTTTCAAGGTCCTTACGGACCCCACCCGGCTCAAGATACTCTACGCCCTGGGCGCGGGGGAGCTTTGCGTCTTTGACCTTTCGGTAACCATCGGGGCCAGCGTATCCTCGGTCAGCCATCACCTGGCGGGGCTTAAACGGGTGCGCCTGGTCAAGGCCCGGCGGGACGGCCGGATCATCTACTACTCATTGGACGACGATCATGTCAATTCAATCGTCAAATTCGCCCGGGAACATTTAGGAGAGCACGATCATGGAAATGCTTAAGGAACACCCCGCGGTAGACTCTTGCTGCGAAGACGATGAAGATGACTGCTGCCCGGTCTGCGCTGCCGCTCGCGGTCGTGCGTCCGCCGCCCGGAGCCATGCGCCTGCCGGCAGCTGTGGCTGCTGTGCTGATGACGACAATGACAGTTGCTGCGCCGGCGAACACAGCGAAGGCCGCAGTATCAGCATCGGCTCCTACAGTCTGCCCGTAAAACGGCTCGTGGTTTTCGCCGCTGCACTGGCGCTCTGGATAACGGGTTTCCTTCTGATGCAGTTTGGTCCTGCGAATGGACTTCTGCGCTTCCTGCCCCTTGTTCCGCTGGCGGCGTCCTATGCCCTGGCGGGGCTGCCCGTGCTGCGGCATGCTGTCCGCAATCTGCGGCGGGGGCGGGCGCTGGATGAAAATTTTCTCATGTCCATTGCCACCATCGGGGCCTTTGCCATCGGTGAGTGGGAGGAGGCGGTGGGAGTCATGATCTTCTATATGATAGGGGAGATGATCCAGGAGATGGCGGTTAACCGTTCCCGTTCTTCCATCAATGCGCTTCTGGCGCTCAAGCCCGATACCGCCCGGGTGCAAACTGCGGCCGGATGGGCGGAGACCTCCGCCGGCGGAGTAAGCCCCGGCGCGCTGGTGCTGGTCCGCCCCGGTGAACGTATCCCCCTGGACGGCACCGTGATCGAAGGCTCCGGTTCGGTGGACGCCTCCATGCTTACCGGCGAATCCCGGCCGGTCCCGGTCGCCCCCGATGCGGAAGTGCGATCCGGCACTTTATCGCTGGACGGCGTACTGGTGATACGGACTACCCGGACCGCAGAAGATTCATCCGCCGCCAGGATCATTGCTCTGGTGGAATCCGCTACGGAAGCCAAGGCCAGGCCGGAACGGTTCATCACCTCCTTTGCCCGCTGGTACACACCCATTGTGGTGGGGGCCGCCGCGCTCCTCGCGATCCTTCCGCCGCTGATTATCCCGGGCGCCCATTTTGCCGAATGGCTCTACCGGGCCCTCATCCTGCTGGTCATCTCCTGCCCCTGCGCCCTGGTGGTCAGCGTTCCCCTGGGCTACTTTGCGGGAATCGGCGGCATGTCCCGCCGGGGGATCATGGTGAAGGGCGCGGTTCATCTGGATACCCTCAACAAAACCCGCTTTGTGGCCTTTGACAAAACCGGCACCCTTACCCAGGGTAACTTCTCCCTTGTCGCCCTGGAACCCGCCGCCGGCATCGACAGCGGCGCCCTTTTGGAAACGGCGGTCCTGGCGGAAGCTGAATCGAATCATCCAATCGCTAAAGCAATACGTGATTACGGAAAAGACAGAACCACTGCATCGGCAATTCAGGATGATAGCAGCATTACTGCCAACAGTAATACTGCGTACCGGGAAATTGCCGGACGGGGGCTTGAGCTGAATTATGGCGGAGAAGTCATCCTTGCGGGAAACCGGGGGCTGCTGGAATCCCATGGTATCCTGCCCCTTGCAGGGGACGGTAGAAATGGTGAAGCCGGTGAAGCGGCCTACACCGTGGTGTACGTTGCCCGTGACGGCAAATACTACGGACGTATCCTCATCGGGGACACGGTTAAGGACGGGGCCGTTGAGGCGGTAAAGACCCTTGCGGAACTGGGTATCGAAAAAACCCTGATGTTTACCGGGGACGCCCGCCTGACCGCGCTGGAAACCGCAGGGCGGCTGGGCATCCCCTCTGATCGGGTGGCGGCGGAACTGCTCCCGGCGGACAAGCTTGCGGAGGTAGAAAAACTTACCCGCACGGGGACCACGGTCTTTGTCGGGGACGGCATCAACGATGCCCCGGTGCTGGCCCGCGCTGATGTGGGAATCGCCATGGGCTCCGGTGCGGACGCTGCGGTGGAAGCCGCCGATGTGATCATCATGACAAGCGATCCCCGGCGCGTAAGCGAGACGATCCACCGCTCCCGCCGGACCCGCCGCATCGTCATGGAGAATGTAGCCTTTGCATTGGGGGCCAAGGGTATCTTTATCACCCTTGCGGTGCTGGGACTCGCCAACATGTGGATTGCCCTTATCGCCGATGTGGGGGTGGCCCTGCTGGCGATCCTCAATTCAACACGGGCGTTAAGGTAAGGGAGTATAATAGAGCGGAGATTTCTTAAAATCAACCATGTTTTTGAAATAATCTCATGTAACTTTTCATTAAGATTCCCTATGTTTTTGGTAAGGAGTACTGGAAGTATGATGAAGAAAACAACGGCTATGACACCGCTCGGTATTGGAGTGGTACAGGCTTACGATTTTGATGGCATACGGCTTCACGCCTATGAAACAAAGAACCCTTTTGTGGATGAATGTTACCTTTTTGAAACAGGGCAGGAGCTTATCGGCCTGGAAGCGCCCCTGTTCCGGAATAATCTGGCGGAATTTGCGGATTATATACAGTCCCTGAACAAGCCCCTGAACCATCTCATCATGGCCTACCACCCCGGCGGCGGCAATGCCTTTGCCGGCAGCCGGGTATACGCCACCGAAACCGCCAGGAAGTCGATGGGCGAAGGGGGTTCCATAAAGGCGATGATCGACAATTTCGCGGGGGGCTTTGGGGACATACTGAATACGGAAATTCCTGCGGTAACGGATACCATCAAGGCCGGTAAAGTGACCATCGGCGGTATTGAGTTTATCGTAACGGACACAAAGGAAAGTTTTGATCTTGAAATACCCGCACTCAATGTGGTGTATACCCACATGGTCGGTCACCGGGTTCATAACATTCTGGAAAGCCCGGAACACATTGACGCCATGATAGGACAGATGAAGGACTATGAAAGGCAAAAACCCAGCCTTATCCTTACTACCCATGATGTCCCGATGACGGCAGAAATTGTGGCGGAAAAACTAAACTACCTCCAAAAGGTAAAGGAACTGGCGGCAAAATCCAAAGACAAGGCTTCCTTTATTGCGGGGGTAAAGGCCGCTTTTCCGGACTATGCCGGAGAAACCTTCCTTGAGAAGAGCGCCGGGGCGCTGTTTTAACGCAAGCTTCTACGATTGCCGCACAAGCGGCTTAGATGTACGGCAGCGTGGGGTGGATACGTCAATCTATTGCCCAAGCTGCTGGTTAAGGGCCTGTATCAATTGTGCGGTGGCCTTTTCCGCTTTCTGATAAACCTGAGTATCTATAGAAATTGCTGTTTTCATACACTTTGAGTATACAAATGGTATAGCAGGTGCCAAGGCACTATTTGGTAACGCCTTTACAGAATCTCTTCCAGTCCGTCAAAAATATCCAGACGACCTTTTTCGCGTATCACTTTTTTTTCAAGCGCTAAAAGACCCTCTCTCCGTGCTGTCTCTGCCATTATTAAGGCTCTTTTTATAAAACGGAATATTTCTGTATCTTCAGCTTTTGGTGCAGGGGTATCCAATTTTGCCGTTTTTTCCAGCAGGGCAGTAAGAGCCTCTTCCCCTTCGCCCATAAAATAGTCCGCAATTGCGACGGTAACCGGATCATTTTTGATGTTTGCCATAGAGTTCAGTTTCAAAATAATACACAGGGGATTATCTCCGGCCTGTATGGAAAGTACCGATTCCATAATAATACGTTTGAGTATTTTCTTGTAATGGTCGGTTTCATGCTCTATCAGATTGGATAGAATATCATGAATTATCTCAGTATCAGTGCCATCTACCACAAAGCTGAGTCCTATATGGAAAATATCGTCTCCCCTTATTTCATCCACGTCTTCCTCTAAAGCTAAAAGACCTTCTCTGCGTGCTTTGTTGGAAAAATCGCAAGTCATTTTCATGATTTTATGATAGGCGGAAACGTAGTCCTCATAGAAAAGCGGCGTATGATTGGGAATGACGGTAAGATTCCCCAATAAAGATAAAGACAGTTTAATATCCGGGGGCAATTCAGGAGGTATTTGCTCCGCGTGAACCGGAAGCCCACGCAGATTTAACTCTTTCAGAGACTTCATTTTCGTTAATCCGGCGGGGAATTCTTTTAATCTGGTATGGCTCAGATCAAGCTTTTCCAGGGAAGGCAGATTAAAAAATTCTTCCGGCAATGAAGAAAGCGGAGTATTGCTTAGGTTCAATGATCTAATATTTTTTACCCTTGCCACCCATGCCGGCAATATCTTTATATTATGCATGTATATTTCTTTTTTGCAGGAAGAGTTGATAATATGTTCCGGCAATTCGGCACTCTCGCTCCAATCAAAAAATAGGCACAATTCTTCAATGGAATCAAAATCAATTAGACCTTCTGTTAATTTAAGGAACTTATTGTCAATGCTTAATTCTTTTATACTTGACAACAAATCAGGTCTTTCTCTGAGAAAAGAAAAGAAAGGTTCAATGGTATATTCAGGATCAAAATATGTAGAAAAAGACAGTCTGCCATAATTCTTGATCTCATCTTCTTTTTCTTGGATGGTTCTTTTAATGCATTCATCCCTTTTCTGTTCAGCGGATTTTTCATTTTTCTCTTTAAAATTATTTTTTTTAGTTCGGATGATGATTCTTTTTGGAATCGTTTTATTTCATCGGCAGTTTCGGGAGTAATAATGATTTCACCCCTTTCTCCAAGCTGGCTGATAGTGGAAACAATCCTTCTCTGGGCATCTTCTGAAATTATCCCAAAACCACACTCTTTTTCATGTCTGAACAAATTTGCCAACCTGGCTGAGATGTTGCTGAACACTTTTTCCTGAACATCGTCATTTTCGGGTATAATTGCGCCACATATAACATCCCAATCTGTTTCACGCAGCACCTTTTGCAAAGCATGATTGTCCAGACCAAAAATTATTTCCCCAAATTTTTTCATGATAAAACTCCTTAATTGCTGGCTTCAACAGACAAATAGGGATGCGGCTTGAATTCTTCCCCTTTTAGTGTGTTTATATATCGTTCTCATGGACATTTATACCATCTATGAGAAAGTCCTTATTTTCAGATAGATACTTTTGCCTGAATTTCAATTTTAGGTATTCCATCGAATAACTGCTTAACAATGCTAAATTTTCCATAAATCCCCCAATCACCCATAAATGTTTTTCACTATCAATATACCCCTTCGCTCTATACAGAACGATAGAGTGAAAAATTTGTGATTTTTTTCATTTGAGGAAAAGTCGGTTTAAACCACCTATTAGTACAGCCTATTTTATCGGACGCAAAACAATAGTCGTCTATAACCGAACATCCCTTGTTATGCAATAGTAATAAGATGTATTTCTCGATGTTGTCCAGGTGTTACCCATAATAGATTTGACGCTCTGTTATCCATTCCATTGTTAGAAATATGGTGAACCGTATTATAAACACTATTGGGTCTATCACACCAAGTTTCAGCAACAAATCTGTAAACAAAACAAGATTCTATTACACCTCGAATTATTGCTACCCTTAGATACCCATATGGATCATCCTTGTCAGCGTCAGGCATTTGTAAAAGAATAGCCCCATTGTACCTAATTCTGCCAAGGTTGCTTACTTCGACAGATAATTCTGGATGTTTCTTGAAAATTTCTTCCGGCAACAATTTAGCATCCATATTCATAAAAACCGGCATACCGTCAATTTCATACGGCTTATGCGGTTTTGGCAATATTTTTGCCTTGAGTTCCTCCACTGTCAAATCAGTCAACCACTTGTCCATAATTTGCCTCCTATTTGTTCATTAACACTCAAGCATCATATCATAATCAAATGTCTTCTGTCAATGCCCCCATCCATTCCTCAACAACAAAACTATGTCCTTTATCATTCGAATATTCCATTTTTCCCCGCAGTGTGATTTCCCTTCCGGCCTCAATATGGCTTTGGCATTTTTCCCATACCCGAGGAAAAAATACCAAACTAGTTACACCCTTATTGTTCTCAAGTGTTGCGAGCGCTAGTGCATCCCCGGTTTTTGTAGTAATGGTTTTGACATTATTGACTATTCCCATAATATAACCGGCATCTTTGAGGATAGTTTCTATACTTATTTCATCGATCTTACAAGCGCGAGAAATTTTTTCTTTCGACCAACCTTGTCTAAACAATGTTTTTATGCTTTCTTCTGTTTTTTTGTCCATAAAAGCCTCTCTGATGAAATATATGGGAATATATATACTTCTTCACAAATAACACGCAAGCTTACTCCTAAAATGCTCTCTGCCTTTGCCTTGTAATCATCTAAAGTACACCCTTTGTAGATTATTTCCAGTTTTATCTTTATCTATTGCCAGCATACCCCCTTCAATCTATCATATAATGATATACTGAAAAATATTTTTTACTTTTTAAAAGATTTTTCCCGCTTTTACATATCTCTGAGGTTTATTCTTTCTGAGTACGCTATTGTAAAACGGCTTCCTGCTTCGTAATATAACTGTCCTGGGCGGCGGTTAGGTTAGCGGCACGTTGGTGCAGAACGGCTTTTTCAATCATATTAATACCGGGAGAACGCAGGACATTGCGGAGCCTTGTACGGTGGGCAATACAGGCGAGGTGGAAGGCATCTTTGGGGAAGCCTTGGATGCGGTATTTGGAGTTTTGGGGATAGGTTTTTTCGGCGATTTTGTATCCGGCATCCGCTACAGCCTGGAGAGAACGGAGTGCATCCTCAAAACTCTGGATGGCTTGGGTTAAACTGCTTCTTGTATCGGTATCGGCTTCATTGCAAAACTGTAATTCCTGCTGTAAAAATACCAATTCGGAGAGGACAATAATTTGAGGATCGGCGGAATTCTGGGCTTCGTGAAATGCGTTTGAAGCGCCGGATATACCTCTTTCATAATGGATGCGGCCCGCATGTTCTTCGCCATCGGTGGCAAGACCTTTTCGACCCATGCCAATTTCATCGACATAATCGACAATACTATCGAGAAAGCCAGTCAGATCCATATTCCACATCCGCTTCCGCTAAATTCCAGCCCATTGTCAGGAGGGCTTCAGATCCAAGATGGTCTTTTATAAATTTTGCAAGGTAGGGGGCCAAAGGCATCTGGTGTCTTAGCTTTTTGGCTTCTTCAAATTTCCCCTGTTTTTCCAGTTCGATGACTTTCATGCCTGTCTGAAGTTTTTCGTGCAGGGTCATGGTTTGATTGTTCTGCATAGGCTTACTCCTTGTTTACAATATATTGTTTTCTTTTGTTTTCGGCAATGAAGTATCGCCGCTGATATGTCTGCCCCTGGCCCGTTTTTGCATATCCCGAAGGTTTGCCAGCCAATCTTCGACCAGTTCCGCTGGTTCCAGGGGTAGGGCGTCCCGGCCCTGGGCCAATACCAGTTCCAGGACTTTGCCGTATTGGGTGCCGGTAAAGCTAAGGATCACGCCATCGGGGATTTCTTCAATGCTCTGATCTGCGGCCCAGCGGCGTTCCTGTATCCGCAGGGCGGCATCGTTGTAAAAGGCGATGCGGAAACGGCGTTTTTTATCATCGGTGTACACGCCAAGAAAACTGCCATCCGTGTGGGCGCGGTAATCGACGGAGGCGGGTAAAGTAAAAGTTTTGTCCGTAAGGCCGATGTTCCGTATTCGTGAGAGGGAAAACATTCGCGCACCCCGGCGTTCTTCGGCATAGCCGTAGAGATACCATGCGCCGTTATCAAAGAGGAGCTGCCAGGGACGAACCCGGCGGGGATGACAGCCATCGTTCCAGACGCTGCGGTATTCAAAGGTGAGAATATGGTTTTCCCGCAGCCCTTCGCAGATGGTCCGCCATATTTCAGGCTCAAAAGGGACCTGGGGAACCGGGGGTACGATGATGCGGTCCTCATACCAGCGAGGCTGAACGGTGTCATCAAGGGGGGCGGTGATGGTTTCCAGTAACTGCCGGGCGGCATCGTATATGGGGGTGTTTTGGTACAGTGAAAGCAGGGTTTTCGCCAGCCCCAGGGCCATGATCTCCTCGGCGGAGGTAAACGTTGCGGGGAGCCGGAACGTTTTTTCCGTATAGTAATAGCCTTTGTGAAAATAATCGTATTCGACAGGAGCGTTCAGCATAACCCGCATGAAGTCGATGTCCCGGCTGACGGTGGCGGTTCCGGTTTCGTAGGCTTTAGCCAGAGTCCGGGTGTTGGGATACTTGCCCGAGGCGATTTCCCGGTCGATAAAGTAAATGCGGGCCAGGGCGGTTTTGGGGAGTGTTTTCCGGTCTTTCATATTGAGAGTATAGCACATCAGTCTATCGTTTTATAAGTTATATTCAAGTTATCATACTAATAGCAGCTTGAATTAGATAACATGTCAAGTTGTGGTAGGGGGATACGTCAATCTATTGCCCAAGCTGCTGTTTAAGGTCCTCTATTAGCCAGGTGGTGCGAATTTTTCTGCCCTTAGCGTTAAGGCATTTTAAATATATTTTTTATAGCCATCTTTCCGATGACCTGGCCATCATTCATATCTTCTGACAAGAGATAGTCGCAATCCTGTTCCAGCGCAGATGCAACTATTAAACTATCATAATATGAATATTGGTATCGTTTATGTATTTCCATGGCGTGTTTGATAGTTTCAGGCTCCAAAAGAATAACAGCACAGGCGGAATATATTTCGTTGATAGCTTTCAGAATTTCCGGAACCGATCGATGAAATTTTTTTATACTAATATTACAAAATTCATTCAAAACCTGGGTGCTTATGATACAATCATAAAAATTGATGGCATCCAGGGCCATTTTCTTTTTATCCAGGTCTGTTTTTGAATATAAATAGCCAATCACATTAGTATCGACAAATGCCTTAACGCCGCTCATTGGCTTCCTCACGATCAAACTTCCAACTGCGGGTATCAATAGCAATCGCGGAAAAATCTTCAAAAGTAAAGGGCTTAACTTTTTTGGGGGAATTAGCAGTGATTTCGGTAATGGCGACCTGTATAGCCGATGATTGAATTTTGCCTGCATATTCCTTTGGTATAGGTATAACACCATCCCGTATTACGGACTGAAATTCAATGACTGATGACATGCAAATCCCCTTTTATAAGTTATATTCAAGTTATTATACTAATAATAGCCTGAATTGGATAACATGTCAAGTTGTGGTTGGGCGATACGTCAATCTATTGCCCAAGCTGCTGGTTAAGGTCCTGTATCAGCCGGGTGGTGCGAATTTCCCGGCCTTTGGCATAAAGGTGATAGATCAAAGGTTTTCACTAGCGGGACGGTTGCAGTTGTTCTCTAAGTATATCAAGCAGCTTGTCTTTGCTGTCCACAGTTACATAATAACCAAATCCCTGCGATAATAGTTTTTCATCAATTGTGTTATTAAAGATTGTATTGATAATCAGATCGCCAACTGATATTTTATAATGATTGGTTTCAAAATAATATTGATTGTTTGTTGTAACATCATTAATACCTGAAAAATTATAGTAATTTGTTATTGCCGATAATCCATTTAAAAAATCAAGGTATCCATTTTCTACCGCATATTGATAGGTTAGCTCATGAAGTGGATTGGTAAATATAATTAACCGGATATTGTTTCTCTCACATAAATCAACAATTTTCTCAATATCCGCCAGAGCATTTTTAACCCCATATCCACCTGAATACATACCTGTACCCGGAACAGCTTTATCCCAATCATATTTTCCCCCTGATTGCTCGTCTTCTATTCTTGATCTGCCGCCGTTTTCATAAAATTGTTCTCTATAGTTATATTCACCTCCCTTATGGGAAATTATTATCGGTAATGACGCTAATATAGCAGGATTAAGATATTTTATAAGAAATTTGGTATACGTAAACTTTTTTTGAATAACATCACCAGGATAGGGCATCCTCATTAATTCAGCCTTATGTGCTTTTGGTCCTATAAAAAAAGAAATATCATCAACGCCTACCAATACGGCATTAGGAATAATATTATTGTTTAACATGACTTTTAAATTTTCAAAATGTTCTATGGGTAAACCCGCAGAATAGGTCATATTATAACAGCGTAGGGCAGTAATGTTATCAACATTTATAGCGCCAACACGGGAGCTTCCAAAAAGGTATGCATTGAACTTACGGGGATTATCCAATATATATCGCATTTTTATATAGTTTTTGTTCGGCTCAACCCCATTATCTCTTATATTCTTATAATGAAAAACGTTGTATGGATCAATAATTGGCAATGCTAAAAAGGTTATCAACAACAGCAGACATAGTACAGTAAACTTGAATAAAAAAATCTTCATGATAATCAGAATCCTTAAAACGTAAAATAGATAAATTCTGAAGTGTCCACACTCCAACTCGACATGATTACCAGAATCAGCGCATAGTACCCTGCCCATCGCATTACAAGGGGAAGCCGTATGATCCGGCTGGTTCCCGTGATGTTTTTTGACCAGGCATCGGCCCCAACAAGAATGACAATCGATAATACAGCAAATGCAAACGCAATCATCCCAAATCCGGTAATGGGATGTGTAATTCCTTGATTCGATGCACCTAATTGAAACGCCGCCCGCACCGTATTCACAATTCCCCGTTGGGGAAGTTCTGCCAAATACCCCACCCATTCCACCGGCAAGGAAGCAAATTTTCTGACAATCAAAAAAGCATCGGAAACCGAACCAGCTCGAAAAAACACCCACGCAAAACATACGAGCAGAAAGGTGATACACACCCGCACCGGTGGAACTTTATTCAACGCCGCATTGACCCGCTTAGGGATACTCCGCTCAATAATCTGGAACAGGCCGTGCAGCAGCCCCCAGAATACAAAATGCCATGCCGCGCCGTGCCAGAGTCCGCTGATCAAAAAGGTGATAAGGAGATTCAGCTTCTGCCGCCCCGGGCCTTTCCGGTTGCCCCCCAGGGGAATGTAGAGGTAATCCTTGAGCCATGTGGAAAGGGAAATGTGCCAGCGCCGCCAGAATTCGGTAATTGATTGGGAGAAGTAGGGCTTGCGGAAATTGGTCATCAGGTTGAAGCCCAGGACCCGGGCCGTGCCGATGGCGATATCCGAGTAGCCGGAAAAATCGCAGTAAATCTGAAAGGCAAAGAAAAAGGTGGCAAGGAGCAGGGCGCTGGCGGGATACACGCCGGGGTTTCCGTAGACTCCGTTTACATAAACAGCCAGCCGGTCGGCGATAACCACTTTTTTGAACATCCCCCAGGCGGCGAGTTTTAAGCCGGAAGTTACCCGGTCATAATCGAAGTGATGATCCGCCTTGAACTGGGGCAGCAGATTCCCGGTGCGTTCTATCGGCCCCGCAACAAGCTGCGGAAAAAAGGTTACAAAAAGAGCGTAGCTTAAAAAGTTCCGCTCCGCCTTTACCGTCCCCCGGTACACATCAATCGAGTAGCCCAGGGCCTGAAATGTATAAAAGGAAATCCCCACCGGCAGCAGCACATTCAGCGCGGGGAGGGTAGCCCTAGCGCCGGATTGTCCAAAAAGCGAATTCACCGTTCCGGCGAAAAAGTTGTAGTACTTAAAGAAAAACAGTACCGCTAAATTCAATATCAGTGATGAAGCAAGGATCAGCTTTTTGCGCCTCATTGACCTACCGTCCATCAATATACCGGAGGTCCAGGTTACGGCCACGGAAAAGAGGATGAGGCAGAGGTAGACCGGGTTCCAGCACATATAGAAGAACAGGGACGCCACAAGCAATAGCAGCTGGGAGAGGGCGTTTTTCCGCACCCGCGCCGTAACGATAAAGTACAATACCACAATCACCGGGAAAAACACCAGAAATTGCCAGGAGTTAAAATTCATCAGGGTTCCTCAAATTCATCTAAAAATGGAGATGGGACTTGTTTCCAATATTCGGGTCCCCCTCTTTCAATAACCACAATTTTCGGGTATTGTCAAGGAAGTAACCACTATATTTAAGTAGTCTCTTAATAATGAGTTTTAGGGAAAATTTACGGGAATTATTGAGTTACAATGATATAGAACAAAAGGAATTAGCGGCTAAAGCGGAAATTCCACTTCGTACACTTGAGAACTATCTGAGTAAGGATTCTTCTATGCCTGCCGCTGATACGGCCGTCCGCATTGCCAAAGCCTTGGGAGTTACCGTCGAATACCTCGTGAATGGCGCCGAATCCTCCCCGGATAAGGCTGCCTTGGCCGTAAACTCCTCCCTGCGCCAATTGGGGCAGACCCTGGAAAAGCTCTCCGAAGGGGACCGGAAGGTGGTGTACGAGACTGCCCGCCATCTGGCAGAAACTTTACTAAAACAGAAAGGTAAACTGTAGCCGAATCAAGAAATGTTTTGCCTTATCCAAAAACCTTTAAGAAAGGCAGCACATTACCTGCCGGGTTTTGCTCCTTCAAGCATCTCAATATCAGCCAAATCTTTTGTTCTACCGGAAGCGCGTTTGTTGATGATGATATCTTCCTTTGAAATGACATGAACCTGAATCCCATCAATATCAACCAGGATTGATCGTGAGAATGCGTCTTCAAAATTCACACCATCAATCGAAGTAATAATATCTATGCGGCGCGGTTCAACACCGACTTGAAAAATGATATTTTCTGTCTGGAAATCCGCCTCTGTTATATTGTCAAGCGGAGCGCCAAAATGTTCAAGCGCACGAATAATGGCGGCGGCATTTTCTTTTGTTGTTGCAACCCAAAAATCAATATCCATTGTTGCCCGTGGATAGCCCTGTATTGCCAAAGCGTAAGCGCCAACCAGTATGAATTTAACCTTTTCTTCGCACAATGCGGACAACATTTCTTTGTAATCGTTGTTTAACATCATAACCTCCCAGCGCGGCAACTTCCGCAGTTAAGGGCCAAACAAGGTCAAGAAGCTCTGCCGGCGTCCCTTGTAAAGGTTTATCAACTTCGTGCAATGATTTTTTTGTCAAAGTAATATGTTTTTTTATCATGTTATTCCCGCCCACTGTCTAAATAATACCTTGATTTCGGGTGTTGTCAAGGAAGACGCCGCCCTATAACATGGTATAGGGGTATATATGACAAAGCGTGAGGGGAATGGATCGCACCCTTGCGGATTTTATCAAAATTGAAATTACATAATTCCTATTATCCCGATGGGAATACTTGAAATGTTTTCTGTATTCGATTATAACATAAGATAAGGAGACTAATATGTTGAAGTCAAAAAAACTTTTTTTCGCTGTTCTGGTATTTTTCGCGGTTTCCGCCGTCGCCAATACCTCCGGCGCTCTCTGGGCCTCCCCCCAAAAGGATACTGCCCAAAGGGCGGGCGGCGCCGAACCTGCAACCAGGGAGTTGTTAGTTTATGCGATCATCAATGAAGATCACATTAAAGCTCTGGCCGATCTCTTTACCCAACAGACCGGCGTCAAGGTAAGCTATTTCCGGGCCGCCACAGGGGATCTGATAAACCGGGTAAAGGCGGAGCAGGGCCGGCCCCAGGCGGACATTCTGATCGGCGGCGATTCCGCCAACCACGTTTCCCTGGCCGAGGCCGGGGCTCTTCAGGCTTATACCTCAAAGACGGTTCCCGCGATACCCGCGTTTACGCGGGCTGCCGATGGCTCCTGGACGGGGTTCTGTGTACTTACCCTGGGTATCGGCGTCAATGAACAGCGTTTCAAGGAAAAGTATCCCGGCAAGGCCTATCCCCAAACCTGGGATGAATTGAACGATCCCGTCTTTAAGGGTGAGTTGATCTTTACCGATCCTGCGGCTTCGTCAACGGGCTACCTTTTCCTCCAGAGCCAGCTCCAGCGGCTTGGGGGAGAGCGGGGCTGGGATTACTTTAAGCGGCTTACCCCCCTGGCCGCCCAGCTTCCCGCCAGCGGCGGTGCGCCGCCCCGGCTGATCGGTACCGGTGAGTACACCCTTGCTGTGGCCTATGTGCACGCATTGCAGCAGTATGTGGCCCAGGGTTATCCGGTGAAGATCATCATTCCCCCAAAAACGGTGGCCTCCTTTGACGCCATATCGATTGTCAAGGGCGGCCCCAATGAAGTGAATGCCCGGCGCTTCGTGGACTTTATCCTCTCAAAGGAAGCCCAGGAACTGTTCGCCTCTCTTTCTTACACCATCCCGGTGAATCCCGAGGCAAAGCCCCTGGAAGGGGCCATTTCGATTGACAAACTTGATGTGCTTGACTACGATTTTGATCTGGCCGGTTCACAGCGGGATGCGGTGCTGAACCGTTGGCAAAACGAGGTCTTAAAATAGCGGGGAAAAGAGGCGTCTTATTTTTGCGTAGAAAAACTGCGGCCGGGGAATCCGGTACGGTACAAATACTGTGGGCGGCGAGCCTCGGTTTTCTGCTGTTGTTCATCGTCTATCCCTTGGTACGGGTTTTGTCGGCGGCGGATGCGGACAGCTGGCGGCAGGTACTTGCCTCCTCCCGGTGGCTCAGCGCTTCGGCCCATACCCTGACTCTGGCGCTGCTGTCCACCTTCTTTTCGGCGCTTACCGGTTTTGTTTACGCCTACGCGGTAGTCCGGGGCGGCATTCCCTTTGTAAAGTTTTTTTCATTTCTTCCCATCCTGCATCTGGTGACGCCCCCCTTTGTGGGGGGGCTTTCGTTTATCCTGCTCTTTGGGCGGCAGGGGCTTTTTACCAAGGGCCTCTTCCATGCGGACATTTCCCTTTACGGCCTGCCCGGCCTCCTCATCGCCCAGACCCTCTGCTTTTTTCCCATCGCCTTCCTGATCATCAAGGGCGCATTTGAGGGGATCAACCCTTCCCTGGAATACGCCGCCCGGGACGCCGGGGCAGGCCGCTTCCGTGTTTTCAGAACCATCACGCTGCCCCTGGCCCTGCCGGGGATTGTGTCGGCCCTGCTCTTTATCGCCATTTCCGTGTTAAGCGATTTCGGAAACCCCATGCTGATAGGGGGCCGCTACAATGTGCTGGCGGTGGAACTCTACACCCAGCTGACCGGCTGGACCAATGCGGGGACCAGCGCGGTCCTTGGGATCATGCTGCTTGTACCCGCCTTTGTGCTGTTCGTGCTCCAGCGTTTTGCGCTGAACAAAAACGGCCTGCGGCTCGCCACCATCGGCTCACGCAGTTCATCTCTGGACCTGTGTCTGCCTTCATTGCCGGTACGGATTCTGCTCTTCCTCTTTTGCGGCATTGTCGCCTTTATTGTGGCTGCCCAGTTTCTGGCGGTAATAGCCGGGGCCTTCTCCCGTATCTGGGGAGTGGATCCCCGGTTTACCGCGGACCACCTTAAGGCGGCCTTTAACTATAAAAGTGAATTGTTAAACACCCTGGTTTTTGCCCTCCTTGCAGCCGCCGGAACTGCCGCCTTCGCAGCGTTACTGTCATTCTTTGTACTGCGTACATCGCTCCCCTTCCGTAAAGCCGTTGATTCCCTTGTGATGGTCCCTGCGGCAATCCCCGGTTCCCTTATCGGCCTTGCGTTCGTGCTGGCCTTTAACGGCAGGGTTCTGCATTTGACCGGTACCCGGATCATCATCGTTCTGGTGATGATCGTCTGCGGCCTCCCGGCGGCCTACCGTATCCTCATGTCATCCCTGATGCGGATACGCAGCACCCTGGACGACAGCGCCCGGGCCCTGGGGGCTTCCCGGCTGAGGCTTTTCTTTACCGTGATCTGCCCTCTGAGCGCCCGGGGGATCGTATCGGCCTTTGTGTTCACCTTTGTGCGGGCGTCAGGCACCTTGAGCGCCGTGATCTTCCTGATGACCTTTACCACCAAGCTTACCTCCGTAGTAATACTAAACCTGGCGGCCCAGGGGAACTGGGGACGCTCCGCGGCGCTGGCCCTCATTCTGACCGCCGCCATATTCATATCCCTTGGGCTGCTGCGTCTGGCAGCGGGTAAACAGTTCTTTCGGGAAATACTGGAGAGGCAGGGGTAAAGCATGGCAAAGGCTGATCTTAACGTTGAAATTGATGTTGAACTGGCGCTGATCACCAAAAACTACGGCGGCTTCCGGGCGGTTGATAATTTTTCACTCTACGTACCCCGGGGTAGTTTTACCACCCTGCTGGGCCCTTCGGGCTGCGGCAAGACCACTCTGCTGCGGATCATCGCAGGCTTCTTTGAGCCCGACGCCGGTACGGTGGTGATCTGCGGACAGGACCAGAAGGGCATCCCCCCGGAGAAACGGACCACCGGCATCGTGTTTCAGGATTACGCACTCTTTCCCCACATGACCGCAAGGGAAAATCTTGCCTACGGCCTTAGGGTACGGAAGGTATCTTCCGCAGAACGGAACCGCGAAATTATGCACACCGCAGAAGCCCTGGACCTTGCGGCGCTGCTGGACCGTTATCCCGGCGAGCTTTCCGGAGGCCAGCAGCAGCGCCTTGCCCTGGGCCGGGCCATCATTTTAAAACCCCGGATACTTTTGATGGATGAACCCCTCAGCAACCTGGATGCCAAACTGCGGCTGCGGGTCCGCGAAGAATTAAAGGATATCCAGAAGCGGCTGGGGATCACCACGATCTATGTAACCCATGATCAGGAGGAGGCCCTTGCTTTATCCGATTATATTGCGGTGATGAACAAGGGCCGGCTTGAACAGATGGGCGCCCCGCAGGAAGTCTACAACACCCCCGCCACCGCCTTTGCCGCGGACTTCACCGGTCCCGCAAACTTTATTGAACATGGGGGAATCAAGTATCTGGTCCGCCCGGAGTGGATAAGGGTAAACGAAAGTCCCGGTATCATCGACAGCATCGCTGCAGGTGTTTCAAAAATCACCGCCCGCCTTGGCGCATCAAGCGGCCCCCGGTTCACCCTGAGCGGAAAAGTAACCGGCGCGGATTTTCTGGGTAGGGTTACCCGGGTACGGGTGCAGCTTAATGAAAAAGATGCCGAACCAATTATTGCGGACATTCCCGCATCGGAAGATTCAGGTGCATTGAAACCGGGCAGCCCGGTAAAACTTACGGTTACCCGGGCCTGGGAAGCAGGCTCTTACGGACAGTGCGTATAAAAAATCATACACTACGTTTATCGATCCCTGAAATACTAAAATACATACAAAGGGGTTTAAATTCAATCGGGAAGAAGCCAATGAACGGTAAACCATTGGAGAAGGCATTTATTGATACCTGTGTATGTGTGTATCTTTATTCAGATCGCATAAAAAATTAACCACAGAGAACGCAGAAGAAAATTATAAACTTGCGCGTACTTTTATACATTGTTATTTTTTACATATTCATCAGCTTTTTTTGCTAATTCTTCAATAGTCATGTCTTCAAACAAGTTTTCTTGCCATTTGGTATAATCAAATGGTTCTCTTTGAATTAGCATTATAAAACGCTCTGCCTCTACAAGACCTAAATATTTTGACAATATTTCCATGCCTTCATTTTTTATTAATGTATCTGTTTTCATTCTATGCCTCCAACTGTTTGATAAAGTTTATTGGATCGATTATAATAATTTTATCACTGTTTTTATTTAACAACTTATCATCGGTGGTTATATAATATTTGCATTACCCCATTTTACCTTATTTTTGTATAGTTTTTATACATTTCGCGGTAAACTTATTTATTCCCCACGCCCAAGCATCCAGTGTACCATAGGCTGCCGGTAATTGATGCCATGCTCATGGGCGAAGCCAATGGTTTTTTCCAGCCTCGTCTCCCGATCTTCATTGCAGGCGCAGGATTCGCAAACCACAGGGGTCCCCGTGCTGAAGAGTGCAAACTGAACTTTTCCCAAAATTTTCTGTAACATATTGTTACCTCCGTCATTTGATATTTAAGAATATAGCCCTGCGGCGCTTTTCCTGGTAGATACAATACTATCTGATTATTGCCTAATCCTCTCATTTGTATCCGAAAATATTTGACCATCTGAAAAAGGAATGATAGTATGATTTTAAACGGAGGATAGACATGGCCGGAATTGATCTGAACAGAACCAACAGCCTGCTTAAAGAAGCCCTGCTTCAGCATATACGGGCGCCGGGACGTGTTGATACCGCGGAACTGGGATTCAGGATGACACGGGCAGAGGAACCTACCGAAGTCAGCTGCCATGTTCTTGAGCCGCTTGTGGTGGCGATCATACAGGGGAAAAAGCGTTCGATTTATGGATCAGAGGAAATCCGTTACGGTGAAAAACAATGCATCGTTACCGGTGTGGAGTTTCCAAGCGCAACACGGATTGTTGAGGCGTCGCCTGCGAAACCCTATTTGGCGGTTTCAATGTTACTTGATCCGGTTATCATTGCGGAACTGCTTACCACAATGCCGGCCGCCGATCTTGCAGGCAGTGTTCATAAGGGACTGGCTGTTGCCGATTCTAATCCGGCGGTTCTTGACGCGTTCCTCCGCTTAACCGATACCATTTCAGATCCTGTGCGGCAAAGCGTGCTTGCCCCGATGATCATACGGGAAATTCACTACCGTCTGCTTTCAGGCCCCTTCGGCAATCAGCTTAAAATGATCCACACAAATGGTTCGCAGAGCAATCAGGTTGCGCAGGCCGTCACCTGGCTGAAAGAACATTATAACGAACCCTTTGATGTTATCGAACTTGCAAAACAGAGCAACATGGCCTCTTCTACCTTTCACCGGCATTTCAGGCAGCTTACAACCCTCAGTCCCCTGCAATATCAGAAACGGCTGCGCCTCTACGAAGCCCAGCGGCTCATGCTGGCCGAACACAAGGACGCAAGTACCGCCGGTTATTCGGTGGGCTATGAAAGCCTGACACAGTTTAACCGTGAATACAAACGCATGTTCGGCGCCCCGCCCCATCAGGATGTGCAGCGGATACTGGCAGGATAAGTTTATTTCCATGGCAGGGTTTCCCGCCGGATTCTTCAAGGGGATTTTTCGTTACGGGTATATTCAAATTTTCCCTGCGGCCCCTGAGTTCCAATCCTGTCTGCCTTGTGCTTTCGATACCCCATAGACTGGCGCCGGTGAGAAAATCCACGGATTACACGGATTTCTCTCTTTCCTTCCCTTATAATCTGTGTAAAAAAACACCCCCCGGAAACCAGGGGGTGTTTGCCGGAACCCCCCGAACAGGGGAAGTACCCGGCTAAAACTGTGGGAACAGCTTAGAGTGTTATTGGGTCAGACCACACAATAGAGGAGTATACATTCATACCACCATTACCAGCTCGCAGAGCCTGAACACCAAACCGGTAGGTCCTACCCTCAATTATCTGGGTAGAATTATTTGTACCCGAAGCTACAAACGAAAGTCTCTCATTCCAGCTATCGTAAGCAGAATTGGGAGCTGAACCACCATCTAGAGCATAGGTTGACGCATTGGTAACGCCGGTGCCGGCAACTGCCGTGATAGTCTTTTTCCCTTCTTCCCGAAAGTATACGCTATAACTTGAGGCACCCTCAGCTGCATCCCAACGCACGAGCACATTTCTAGGAGACGAGCTTTTCGTCACTACCGGAACGGTGGGGCCTGCCCCAGCGAAAGCATCGTGGACTCCCACAGTCCCGGTCACCTCCTGGGTGCCATTCTGGCAGCCAGCGAAGCCGAATACCAGCGCCAATGCCAGTATTCCCATAAAAATCACTTTGTAGTTCTTCATTAAAGAACCTCCCTAAAAAATTTTACAGCAGGGGTAACACCCCCGCATAACGCACTGGATTCGGTTGGTGTACCGGATGGAAAGAAACGGCTGCGGCGCAAGCCGCTCAGAGGGCGCGGAACAGCCGGAGATTTGGAAAAGAGGAAAATAAAAAGCCCCGGAATTCCATTGGACATGGAATTCCGGGGGGCCGTGTTTTTATGGGTTGAGCTGTTTTGGTTTAACTTACCAAGTAAGAATCTATAGCTTGCTAATGGGGGGGGGGGGGGTAATTCGTTATAATATAAGGAATTAGCTGCAAGCCCCGGGGTAGGCTGGGAAGACGTGCGGGGGGG
>BNVE01000031.1 GCA_025997875.1 Spirochaetia bacterium | reverse complement strand
ATGCTGGCATCATTCACGAAATGCGCGTATAATTAAACCATAATTGGTATATTTTTGCACTATTCTTTCCTAATCAACTCGCTATATATGATTTTTTTGTTTCTCATAGTAAATGCTTTTGCCCTGGGTTATTTTGCCCCCGTACTTGATAAAGAAGCCGAATTGGAGCTATACTATAAACATGGAGGAAGATGGCGCCCCAAAGATGATAAGTTCTTCTTGGGTGCAATGCACCATTTATGTACCATATTGCTTTTTAAGTTCCGTAAGTCTTTATACAGTAAAGAATTAGGTTGGGCCAAAGTATATTCAAGTCTTCTTGGCCGCATCAAGCTAATTCCTTAAAAAACGCCCCCGGAATCGGGGGTGTTTCGGTAAAAACTGCCTTTAGAGACCTACATACCCCGCTGCTTGCGCGGGGTTGTTGATTTTAGCTTATACTTCCCGAAGGGCGCCGCTGCGGCTGTTACCGGCTTTCTTCTGCCCCCCACGCCGGGGCTTGGCATCCACCACGCCGGCCTTGGCCTTCTTGGGTGGCGGTAAGGCCTTAGCTTCCCCTTCCCCTTCATCATCAACGGGATCGTCTGTGTTGAGCAGGTCCAGATAGGCCGATGCGGTATCCGTTGCCTTGGGAGCGCGGGAGGCCGATTCATCTCCCCCAAAGGACTGGCCGATGTCTTCACGTACCGTTGACCGCCGCCGGCTGAAGGACGCAAAGGCCGCGTCCGCAAAACCCTTGCTCACCCCGCTCAAAAACTCGTTAAGCACATTCGCCATGGCGTCCAGGGTGGACTTCTTCCGCTTGATGGAAGTGATATCCACATCCAGCAGAATCCCCGGCTGCAGATGATAAGGATTGATCGAGTATTCAAAGTTGAAGTACTTGCTTTCCAGGAAGGAAAGCCGGTCCTCCATTACCCGCCGTTCAATCGGATACAGGTAATCGTACATGGCCTTCATCCGGTTCCTCATCAGGATGATCCTAGCCCGTATCTTGTCCTTCTCGTAGATATACGTCCGGTTTGACCTCTCCACTTCCGTCTCCGCGGAACGGACAAAGGAAATCCCGTCCCATACCTTGTCGATGTCTTCGTACAGGGGCTCCCCGCTCTTCTCCTTGATGATCTTCCGGATCTTCCCCTTGCTCTTCTTCGCCAGGTCTTCAAAGTCGTTGACCTTCCAGGGGGACTTCTTCCCCTGATAGAGTACCTCCAGAATATCCCACAGGTGCTGCACCTCGGTCTCAAAGCTCTTTACCTGCACATCATAGGCCTTGCGATCCTCAATAAGCTGGGCATTGTCAAAATACCGCATCTTGATCTGGTACCGTTCGTCGGGAAGATTCGCCGCGTCGGTGTCCTCGTATTCCCGAATGAGCACTTCCCGGGCGTTCTTGAGGTTTTCAATGTACTGATACCCCATCCGGGAAGTGTCCAGAATAGAGGTAATCGAATTGATGGCGGTATTGAAACCCCGGTTCCGGATGTTTTCAATGTCCACGATCTTCTTGATGTTTTCCCGGACGTTCTGCTGGTCAAATTCCGCGGGGTCAATTTCAGCCCGGAGTTCGCTGATCCGTTCAAAAATCGCCTTAGCAATAAGGGCATACCGCTTGGATTTGGGATCATCCCCCTTGTCGTCGGTGTAGTTTTCCACCTGGTTTATCTTGTTAAAGATAATTTCACTGTCGGAAAATTCTTCCTCCCCGTGATCAACCCGTTCATCCTTGAGCTTTTCAATGGTGCGGTCGATGTTATCCACAATGTGCTTGGAAAGCAGGTCCTTGATCAGGTATTCCACCGTCACCTGGTAGTGGAAAATGGGGCTGATAAGCTCGGAATCTAGGATGTTTACCGAAAGTTTGACATCCGTAACGTTTTTGGGCTTGAGGAGATTATCCTTAAAGGCGCATTTGACGATGGAATAGGCGTTTTCTCCCCGGACAAAGGCGCCGGTATCGGTTTTCTGCCGCAGTATGCTGTTGGTATGGGTTTCCAGTTCGTTGACACCCCGCTGAATATGGCCCTGCAAATGACCGTACATGTTGACCATGGACTTTTCAATTTCACCGGTGTTGAACTTGTCCGCCCCGCCCACCGCGTCCAGCAGGTCCGCCACTTCCTTGGGGGTATACCGGGCAAGAACCTTGGTCTCTTCCTTGTCCACAAAGTTCCGGACCTTCTTCACCATTTCATCTTCGCTGGTTACCATGTACCGGTTGAACATGTTCTGGTAATTCTGGTTGAAGTAATTGTAGAGCTTTTCCTTCAATCCGCCCATGACATCCAGGCGTTCCAGCACATCCTTGGGCAGCCGGGCGGTAAGATGATGGACAACCTTATTAGTCTCTTCTTCCAGAAGCTGATTTACTTCGTTCTGCTGGTCCCGGTATTCCTGGGCAAGTGAATTCCGGGAACCTACGGCACTCGGCTTCTCCGGGTGGAATACGTTTGGACTCTTGGGCAGGTCGATACTTGCCATAATGATATCTCCTTTAAAAAAATTTAGGACAAATACACTTTCGCTACTTTATCCATATTATCAACATTCATGGTGGAAAGTAAAGCCTTTTATCCGTTTTTGTCAAAATTTAGGAAACCCTGTATAAATATTTTTTAAAATGGAGTATAATTGCCGGCATGGGGGGATGTATGAACAAAAAATTACTTCTTGGGCTTGTGATTGGGGCTTTTTTACTGCCCCGGACGGTCCGGGCCGCCGATATCCGGACCGTTCCCATTGATGTGAATGTGATCATGGACGGATCCGCCGCCATGCGGGAGACCGATGACGCGGCAATAAACTGGGTTTGCGACTATGTGATCGATTCCCTGCTCCAAAATGGGGATTTTCTCAACCTCTGGGTCGCCGGGGAAAAGGCTGTAACCCTGTTTTCCGACGCCCTTAAGGATTCCGCAACAAAAGATCAGGTAAAAAAACTCCTCCGTTCTTCCTTCCCCGGGTCCCCCTCGGCGGATTTTACCGGGGCCCTGCAGGAGGCGTCCCGGATTAGCGCCTCCCGCGCAGGGGGTATGGATGGCGGCTCAAAAACCGGGAGCGTTATGACCTACACCCTGCTGATCGCCGCCTCCTCGGCGGGGCTCTCCCCTGCCCTTCTGGGCCCGGGGGCAAGCTACATGAAGTATTCCCGGGTTATGGAATTTTCAGGCTGGCGGGCCCTGATCATCGCCCTGGATGTCAACTCCCGGGTGCAAAACGCCGCCAAGGCCTATATGTCGGGGAGCTGAATGCCGAATCAGTAGTATAACCATGACCAAAAGATTTTTTCAGCTATGCGCGATAATCCTTATCAGTGTTGCCGCCCTTGGGGCGGGAATTGTGATTTCTCGTCCCTCCGACAGCCTGTATCCCCGGAAAAACCGGGAACGGCAGCAAACCCGGATCGTCATTCCCCAGGAACTTGACGCCGCTTCCCGGGAAGGGGATCAAAATGCGGAACGGATGGCCTACGAGGACAGCGTCAGTACCAAGATCGCCCTGGAGGAAGGGGAGGTCATGATCGCCGTCCTTACCCAGGATTTTGACGGGGACCCCCCGGAGGAACAGTTCATTGCCTACCGGAACCTCCTGGAAATCGAAAGCCCCATCTATATTGCCTACATTGATTACGATGAAATCGGCCGGGTATACCGGCGGATCTGGAACGCCCCCACTGCCGCGACCCGGCCGGGCACGGTTTCCCTTTACACCCAGGATATTATCGGGGACCGCAGCGTCTGCATCCTGGTGGCCGGGATGAACAACCCCGGGGAACATACCCTGACGATTTTCAGGCGAAACGATCAAACCCAGACCAGCCGGCCCCGGCCCTCCCTTTCCACCAGTCTGGAACCCCCTTTCAGCAAGATCGCGGAACTGCGGATCGATGGTTCCATTCGGGTGCAGGAAGTGGAACGGTCCCAGGCATATCAGGTTGGGATTGCCAGCGGACAGAGCTTTTCCATCGCCGCCTACGGGCATGATTATGAATCGGAAAATATGCTGGATCAGATGGAGATCATCTTTACCTATAACCCGGGGAACGGCCTTTATGAGCAGAGCAAAATTACCCGGATACCGGGTTCCCAGATTGAACAGCGCCGGCTCCGGGAACTTTTAAGCGGGGCCCCCGGTGTTTTTGAGCGTTTTATCAACGATCTCTGGTATTATGTGAGCCCCCAGGGGACCCTGGACAGCCGCCAGTACATCTATTTTGATCCCCAAAACCGGGAACTGATCTTCTTTGGGGATAATGCCCAGCAGGTCTTTTCCTGGCAAAATTCCAGCCATACCCGGTACGGCCTTTACATAACCGCGCAAAACATCTCGGTTACCACCCTGCGGCGTTTCCTCGATATCGAGCTGGAATCCCTGGACAGCATCCGGGTAAAGATATTTGAGGATGTACACCTGAAGATCGGGGTGAATAACTCCTGGGACGGTTCCTACCGCAGGGCCGGAACAGTTGAAAAACCCGCATCCCCCTCGAATGCCGGGGTGGATTCCTTTATCGACGCCCTCTACGATGGTTCCATCGGAAAGATCCGCTTTTCCCGGGACGGGGTCTATGAATTGAACTCCGGGGGCGCCCTGAAAAAGGGCCGCTACGCCTTTTCCAAAATAAACGATCAGGAAATCCTTGAACTGCGGGCCGATAATACCCCCGGCGGCCCCGAAAGCCCGGGGGGAAATTCCGCCTCCCTCCGGGAAACCTACCGGGTAGACCGTTCCGGTTCATCCGGCTCTGCGGAAAACCTGAGCCTTTCCCGGATACGTATCGGCGCCATGGGGATACAGGACCTGCACGAAGGGGCCATTGCGCTGACTCAGGCGAAAGAGTGACGGGCCGGCCAATTTAAATGAAGTATACTTGTAATATGAGCGATGCTACCAAAGCCCTTATGTCCCGATTTTCCGAGGATATTTCCAGAATCTTAAATCAATCACTGGATACGGTATATAAGAAATACAAGGTCAATTAGACACCAGAAACGACTCAACCCCCGCATTCTTCAGCTGTAAAATGGTTGCCCCCGCATCGGAGCCGGCAGGGACATTTACCACCCAACCTTCCTTACCGTTGATGGTACGGCGGCTGATAGCGGGGGTAAATCCGGCTTTTTTAAGCCTTTCCGCCATTACCTGGGCATTCCCTTCCACACTGAAAAAACCGGTCTGGAGAACCGCCCCAGTGTTCGCCGCGCTGGTCCCGGTGGATGCCGGAGCGGTTGCGGTTGAGGTTCCGGGCGCGGCGGCAGGAGCTGTGTTTGTGGTTACCTGGGCGGGCTTTGCCACTGAGGGGGCGCTGATGGGCGCAGCAGCAGGCGTGGGCGCTGATGGCGCGGCTGCGACAGTTCCGGCAGAACCGGGCCGTTCTGTGGCTGCGCCTTCCCGGCCGGGGATGAGCAGCCACATGGCAGTGGGGGCGGCGCTGACTGCGCCGGTTGAGGCGGCAGATTCGGCGGCGGTTCCGGCGGATGCGGCGATGCGGCCTTCGGGGCTCCGGGGGAATTCGGCGAGAAGGCGGGTCTTCCAGGTATCGGCGCTGCTTGTTTTCCAGAGGGTATAATAGATTGAAGGCTTAAAGACCGCATAATCGGGATCTTCCAGCAGGGCCATAAGGGTGGCGGCGGGATTCCCGGCGCTTGTACCGCCGGCGGCGGATTTAAAGGCCCCTATCTGGGCGCCCAGCAGGCGGGCGCGGATCAGGGTCTGTTTGTCCCGGCCCGTAAGGAGCGCCGGCTTGACCGCCTCTTCGGCCTTTTCCCATTCACCCATGGCGGCAAAACAGGCCGCCCCCTTAACCAGGGCCAGGTCGTCCCGGTTCCCCGCATCCGCGGTCGCGGCGTTGGTCCAGGCCCGGGCGGCCCCTTCGATGTTTCCGGAAAGCTCGTAGAGCCGGGCCAGTTTCACCAGCGCTTCGTGACGGCGGGAGCCGCTCAGGCCGGAAGCGCCCAGGGTCTTCTCGATATTTTGAATTTCGGCCCCTACCAGAACCCCCGGCGCAAGGGCGCCTTCATTTTGGGCGTAGAGGGAAAGGGAAGGCAGCAAGAGGATCAGCAGAAGAATTGAAAAACAGGAAACATGGGGCAGTTCCAATGGGAACCGGCTCACGTATCTAGTTGATCCCATAGGGACCGCCGCCTCCGGGCAGAATTTCCTCCACATCGGAAGGTTCATCCTTCTTTTTCTTTCCCTTAAGCCGGGGGGACTCCGTATATTCCCCCTTGAGAGGTTTCTTTTTCAGACGGATGGAAATGATAAAGGGTATGGTCAGAAGCATCCCCAGCACAAAGGAAGCAAAGGCGGTGATAAAAACCGGAACGTCCGCAATCTTTGCGTTCTGGGTAAACCAATAGCGGATATCGCAGCGGTTATCCAGGTTAAGGCCAATAAAAATGAGGAAAACGGCAAAAAGCAGAATGATTCCGATTAAACGCCAGGGCATAAAAACAACTCCTTTGAACGGAAGGTATTCCCCCGCAAACCGGAAAGGGTAATCTCCGCAAATGATCCTATCATGGAAGCCTTGCCGGGTACTACCGCCATTTCATCCCGTTCAGTACGGCTTATTAATTCATCGGCATTTTTCCGGGAAATTCCCTCAATTAATACGGTTTCCCGTGAACCCAGGCGGCTTTTGAGCAGTTCCTGGGTATGTTGCTTTTGCAGGGCGATCACCCGGGCCAGCCGCTCCTTCTTAAGCTTCTCGTCGATGCGGCCCGGCAAATCGTAGGCGGCAGTCCCTTCCCGGGGATTGTAATGGTACATGTAGGAGTAGAGGAATTTTACCTCATTCATCAAATCCAGGGTCTCTTCCAGATCCGCTTCGGTTTCCCCCGGAAAGCCCACCAGGATGTCCGTGGAAAGGGTGATCCCCGGCATGGACAAGCGGATTTCGGCAGCCAGTTCCAGATAGGCTTCCCGGGTGTAACGGCGGTTCATGGCGGCGAGGATACGGTTAGAACCGTGCTGGACACAGAGATGAAGGTGGCGGCAAAAAACCGGATGCTCCGCCATAACCTTGATGGTCTGGGGCGAAAAGTCCCCGGGATTGGCCGATAAAAAACGCACCCACCGCAGCGGACCGCCTTCCAGCTCCGCCGCAATGAGCCCCAGGAGGCTGGGAAAGTCCAGGGATTCCCCCCGGCCCCCCCCCCCCTTCCCAACGGTAGGTGTTGACGTTTTGCCCCAAAAGGGTGATTTCCCGTACCCCCCGTTCCGCTAAAAGGTGTATTTCCCCAAGGATGGCGGCGGGGTCCCGGGAGACTTCCCGGCCCCGGACATAGGGGACGATGCAGTAGGAGCAGAAGTTGTTGCACCCGTGCATGATGGGGACAAAACTGCGCAGGGGGCTTTGTTCCCCTGTTCCGTAATCAAGATGGGAAGATGAAAAGGAAAACACCGGTTTTTCCGCACCGATCCCAAAGAGCGGATTCTGTTCCGGGGGAAGGCCCTTTTCCGCGGCTTCCAGGATCAGGGGGAAAACCGAACGGGCGGAGGTGCCCATCACATAATCCACTGCCCTTTCCTTTTCCTTAAGCTTTTCCCCCAGCCGCTCCGCCATGCAGCCCGCCACCACCAGGGTAAAGGGCCGCTTTTGGGCGCCCCGGCTTTTTTTAAGGGCCCCGTAGAACCCCAGCCGGCCCAGAACCCGCTGCTCCGCGGTAGCCCGTACCGAACAGGTATTGAGGAGCACTAGGTCCGCGCTTTCCCCATCGGGCGCCGCGATCCAGCCCCGCTCCCGGCATACCAGATCCAGCGCCGCCGACTCCGCAGTGTTCATCTGGCAGCCGTAGGTTTCAAAAAAATAGGTCATACAGAAGAAGAATTTACCACAGAGGACAGGGAGAAAGGAAGGGGAAGATGTCTACGGGGGCTCCCCGCGTAGCGGGTTCCCTCACGGACTCCTGCTTTCCTATCCTTATGTCCGTGAGGGTCCGTGTGGTCGACTTTTCCACTCCTTGGGTGGAAAAGTGTTTTTTTCTTTCTCTGTGAGGGGCCGATGTCATAAACGGGAGTCTGGATGTCATAATTGGTATGTTTTTCCCCTTGCGGTATCGTTGAAAGGAGAGCATACCTAAAACAAGACAGGCCCCGGCGCCTGTAATCTTTAAACGCATAAAAAGGAGAAACCATTATGCAAACCGCTCTTGACAAGAAGATGGGTAGTACAGTATCGTTTACCCCCCCCCCCCCCCCCCGTGAGGTTCGGACTTAAACTAAGTTTCCTTATCGCCCTCATTGCGGCACTGGCCTTTGCCGGCTGCAAAAACCCCACCAGTTCCGACCCTGACACCACCGCCCCGGCGGAGGTAAGCGGCTTAACCGCAACAAGCCCCGGAAACGGGTCCGTAGTCCTTAACTGGACTGATCCTACGGACAGCGACTTCGCAAAAGCGGTAATCACCTATACACCCGGCACGGCCCCGGCGGTAGAAGCTGCCAAGGGAACCCAAACCGCCGCGATTAGCGGCCTTGTCAACGGCACGGCGTACACCTTTACCGTAAAGACCGTGGATACCACCGGTAACACCAGCGCCGGGACAACCGCAACGGCAACACCCGCCCCTACGGTGGCGGAAATGAACGCAGCCGACTTCGGCCCCGGCGTGACACCCACCCCGCTCACCATCAGCAGCCCAACCGATTTTAGCAACGCCAAAACCACAATAGAAGCAACCCCCGGCAACTATGTGCTCACTATCACCGGTACGGTAGATGTTGGGAGCGTAAACATAGAGCCGGCGGCAAACACCGTCGTTTCCCTGCGGGGCGGCGGTACCCTCCATCTGTCATCGGGTACGGACGGTTTATTCAAGCTTGATGGGGCAGTTGGGGAAAACAGGAAGCTTATACTGCGGGATGCTGTGCTTAAAGGGCACGCCGGTGCCAGCCGTTCGCTGGTGTCCGTAGTTATTAGCTCGGCGGAGTTTGTTATGTACGGCGGGACTATCACCGGCAATACAGCCGCCGCCGGCGGCGGGGTGTATGTCGATACCGGTACTTTCACCATGAGCGGCGGCACGATCAGCGGCAATACCGCCAACCACAGCTCCGAGGGCTTCGGCGGCGGGGTGGCTGTCATGAACAGCGGCACTTTCACCATGAGCGGTGGAACGATCAGCGGCAATACCGCCAACATCGCCGGCGGCGGGGTGGTTGTCATGCCCGGCAGCACGTTCACCAAGACCGGCGGAACCATCACCGGCAATACCGGTTCGAACCCCAACACCGCCACCAACGGCTTCAACGGGCGCTACGGCCATGCGGTGTATGTGTTTGTTGACGGTACCACCGGCGACAGATACCGCAATACCGACGCCGGAACGGGGGTAAACATAAGCATCACAAGTGACCTTGGTACCGCCCAGGGCACTGCCCCGTGGCTGTAGAATGAGTGAGGAATGAGGAATATATAACCACGAGTCGAAGAAGTAAAAGAAGTAAGGGATAGTACCTTATTCGACTTCTTCGACTTTGCGGTTAAATACATTGTAAGGAGTAACCTATGGCAGTACTACACACAATCAAGGCATGGCTCTACGACAACCCGCTTACGGCTGACCAAAACGACTACGCCGCCCGGGTCAGCGCGGAACGCTCTCTCACGGTGCGGGAAATCTGCGAGTCCGCAGTGGCCCGGGGCGGCGCGGACATCAACGCCTCCGCCATGGAACACGCGGTGGAACTGTTCCACAAGGAGATGGGCTACCGCCTCTGTGACGGCTTCTCGGTCAATGCGGGCTGGTACACCGCATCCATGCACGTCAAGGGCGTGTTTGCCGACCCCACGGAACCCTTCGACCCCAAAAAGCACAGCGTTCTGGCGGAGTTCCACCAGGGCGCTGAACTGCGCAAGGAACTGGCCTCCGTAACGGTGAGTATTCTGGGTAAGGCGGAGACCAGTTTCTTTATCGCCCAGGTTCAGGATATGCGGACCGGCAGCGTGAACGACACCCTCACCCCCGGACGCAACGCGCTGATTACGGGCAGCAAGCTCAAAATCGCCGGAGAGAAGCCTGAGTGCGGCGTGTATTTCGTAAACACCGGCGACCAGACCCGGGTCAAGGTGGAAGCGGCGGACATCGTGGAAAACCAGAACGCCCGCATCATGGTGGTAACCCCCGCGCTGGCGGCGGGAACCTGGCAAGTAGAAATAACCACCCAATACACCGCCAGCAGCAGCTTGTTGAAAGAACCCCGCACGGCTACATTCGACCGGATACTGACCGTTGCTTAAACACTTTAAGCCGTGCCCCTTAAACCCTTTAAGGCGGGCTGCTTAAAGTTTTTCACACGGCGCTGTGAAGGTGTTTCACAAGATGCTGTGTTTCCGTGAGCCTGTGCGAAATTTTCGGGAAAAGTAAAGGCGCCGAAGCATGATAAACAGCAATGGCTGGAGACTACATTCCGCACACGGACGGGGCTTTTTTGTTTGACTTTACCTCTTTCTTGCGGTAAACTTAGCTACAGTATGAGGTTCTAAGTGATAATTCTGGAATCTGCACGAAAACACGGAATAGCGGAACATGATATAAATTGCTGTTTTTGGGATTTGATACCAAGGCGCGAGCCCTGGAAGTGATAACCGATACCGGTGCCAGCGGCCAAGTGTTTATTATACACGCCGATTTGATAACGAAAAAGAACGAGAAACTGCTTGAGGAGATTTTACCATGAGTGATGATGTGCGGGTGATTTGGAAAAAGGGTGACGGACCGATGCCGGAAAAGGTGCAGCATGTCGTTGATGCGGCGCGGGGTGAACTCTTATTGGAAGCATTGCACCTGCCCGAAGACATCGAAAACACCCTCCGCTATAATGCGGATAAAGTCGCCCAATCAGTTAATGATTACGTTTCACGCATTGTGGTGGAGCGTTTGAGCGTAAGTGCATAACGAAGGAAAAGGGAATCGTCCAGGGGCGCTGCTTTCTGTGTCAAATAGCGCGTAATGCGGGGAATGCTACTGTTCTCACACAGGGGCACAGAGTTAACGAGGCGCAATTCGCTTGAGCGAGAGCGATAGTCCGTGAGGTCTGTGGTTAAGAATTCCTGATCCCTTAACGTACCGGCGCCGTAACCGGCAATTTGCTACGCCAGGCTGTTATGGCACCGGACCTTATGCCCTGTTCCTGCGTCAAGGAGATCCGGATGTTCCCTGAAACAGCGTTCCTCCGCAATGGGGCAGCGTTCCGCGAAGGGGCAGCCCGCTGCGGTGATCAGGAGCTTTGAATTCTTAACCGGTGCGTTTTCCAGTGAGAAAAGAAGTTTGGTGTAAGGATGGAGTCCCCGCTTGTAGAGTTCCGCCGCAGGGGCTTCTTCCATCAGTTCCCCCCGGTACATCACCCCGATGCGGTCGCAGAAGTAACAGGCAACTTTTAAATCGTGGGTGATAAACAAAAAGGAAAGGTCCCGTTTGTTCCGGAGATCCAGAAGCAGGTTGAGTATCTGCCCCTGTATGGAAACGTCAAGGGCGGAGACCACCTCGTCGCAGATAAGGAGGTCCGGCTGCATCAGGAGGCCCCGGGCAATGGAGATACGCTGCCGCTGGCCCCCTGAAAATTCCGAGGGCCGCCTTTCAAGGTCCTCTTTGCCAAGGCCCACTTCTTCCAGTATGGCCGCCGCAGCTTCGCGGAGCTGTTTTTCCCTGCCGCTCCCCCGCGGCCACCGGGAAGATCCCCGGCAGCCTGAGACCAGTACTTCGTAGATGCTCATCCGGGGGTTCAGGGAACGGGCCGGGTCCTGGAACACATACTTAACCTTTTCCCGGTATTGTTTCAGCTCTCTCCTGCCGAGGGAACCTACTTCGGTGTTGTCCCGGTAGATGATGCGGCCCCCGTCGCTTTCGTACATCCGCACCAGCAGCCGCGCGGTGGTGGTCTTGCCGCAGCCCGACTCGCCCACGAGGCCGTAGGTTTCGTTCTCCCCGATGTGGAAGGAAATATCGTTTACCGCATAGACAAAGCGTCCGAACCGGGCAAAGAAACCCGCTTCCAGGTTAAAGCGTTTCTGTAAATGTTCTACGGTGATTATTGCCATGATGATTCCCCCTGATTAACAACACACCGGATTTCGTGGGTTTCTGCAATGATCCGCAATGGTGGTATACCCTTACTACACTCAGGCAGAGCCTTCGCGCAGCGGGGGGCGAAGGGGCAGCCCGGAGGCGGAGACGAGGGGTCCGTAACCTTGCCGGGAATCGTGAGGAGCCGGACTTGAGAATAGTGTTTGCCGAAGTGGGGTGAGGCGGCGAGCAGCGCCTGAGTGTAGGGATGGCCGGGGCCCCGGGCTGCGGTTCCTGCGATACCGGCGGTGAAAAGTTCCACCGGGCCCGACTCCATCACCAGGCCGCCGTACATCACCATGATACGGTCGGAGATTTCCGCCACCAGATCAATGTCGTGGCTGATAAAGAGGATCGAGATGCCCCGGGTCTCCCGGAGTTTGTTAAGGAGGCCCACGATCTGTTTCTGTATGGTCACGTCCAGGGCGGTGGTGGGTTCATCGGCGATAAGAAGTTCGCAGCCCTGGGCCAAAGCAAGGGCGATGCCGATGCGCTGGAGCTGGCCCCCGGAAAACTGGTGGGGGAAATTGGAGAGCCGTTCCCGGCCCCGATCAAGCCCGGTTTCCGCAAGGAGGGCCTCCGCCTTTTCGTCGGACTCCTCCTTCGTTATCCCGGGGTTTGAGTTTTTCAGGGTCTCATAAAAAACGCTCCCCATGTTCTGCAGGGGATCGTAGGAGCGGCCCGGCTCCTGAAAGATCATGCCGATTTTTTTGCCCCGGTATTCTCTTAAGAAAGCGCCGCCCTGTCCCAAAAGCTCCGTCCCTTCGTACCGTATGGAACCTGAAAGGATGGTGTTCCCGGGAAGCAGTCCCGGAATCGCCTGGGTGCTCACGCTCTTTCCCGAACCGCTTTCCCCCACAATACCGAGTATCTCCCCCCGCTTAAGCCTAAAGGACAGGCCCCGCACCGCCTGCACCGATATGGCTGCGTTTCCCCGGATAAGAGAAAAGGTAACACCGAGATCTTCTACCTGAAGAAGGGGAGCGGAAGTGGAATCAGCGAAGCTTTCCGCAGGGGAATGGGCGCTTATCCCGTTTGAAGACTCAAGCTTTTTCCCGTTAGCTGCTGTTAACTGATCCTTGCCTGTTGTTTTCTTCCGTCCCCGGCGGGAAAAAACCGTATGGTAGGGATCGTAGAAGTCCCGCAGGGCGTCGCCGATAAAGTTGAAGGCCAGGGTTACCCCCAGGAGGAACCAGACGGGGTTTAAAAGCCAGGGGTAGTTGCGGAGGTTATTCAGGGTGGATATGTCCCGCTTGATAAGGGAGCCCCAACTTACCGCCGGGTCGGTGATACCCAGTCCCAGGTAGGACAGGGTGGTTTCGGTCATGATGAAGCCGGGGATGGACAGGGCAATGCTTACGATAAGGAGGCTCGCTATCTGGGGAATGATGTCCCGCAGAATGATCACCGTTGAGGGGATCATTTCCAGCTGGGAATTCAATACAAATTCTTCCCGCTTGATCGCGTGGACCATGCCCCGGATCGTCCGGGCGGAACCGGGCCAGCCCACCAGCGAAAGGATCACGGTGATCATCATATAGGCCTGGCCGGAATCCATGTTTGACGAAAGCAGGGAGCGGAGGAAGAGGATCAGGTAGAGGCCGGGGATGAGCATGAAAAATTCGCAGAGGCGCATGATGGACCAGTCTGCCGCGCCGCCAAAGTAGCCCGCAAGGCCGCCGAAGAACACCGCAAGCAATAAGGAGAAGGCGGTTGCCACAAAGCCGATGGTTAAGGAGATGCGGGAACCGTAGACGATCCGGGAAAAGAGATCCCGCCCCAGATTGTCGGCGCCCATAAGGAAGACAGGGTCCTTCCCCGCGCCGGTGGTAAAGAGGTGCCGGTCTGCACTGATAAGGCCGAGCAATTTGTAGGGTTCCCCCTTACCGAAGAAGTGGATCGCCGTATACCGATCCCGGATGCGGGCGTACTTCCAGCTTACCGTGTTGGTAACCCGCCATTCCTGGGCCTGCAATGTGCCATGGTACAGGCGGACATTGGGCGGGTGGTAGGTCTTGTCGGCGAAGGACAGGGTCGGCGCATAGGGGGCAAAGAATTCAGCGAACAGCATTACTGTGTAGAGGAGCATTAGGAGGACAAGGGAGACAAGGCACAGGGGCCGCTGCCGCAGGTAGACAAGAAATTTTTTCATCCTATTCCTTCCCGTACCGGATGCGGGGATCAACCAATGCCAGCAGGATGTCCGCCAGCACCATCCCCAGGAGCACTAAAAACGAAATGAACATGATGTTGGTGAGTACCAGGTTGATGTCTTCCTGCAAAACCGCTTCGTACATAAGCCGCCCGATGCCCGGGTAGGCAAAGATAATTTCCAGAATCAGGGAGCCGGAAAAAAGCCCCGCCAGCATGTTTGCGCTCCCGGTGATGTAGGGGTTCAATGTGTTGCGGAAGGCGTGGTTAAAGTAGATCCGCCATTCCGCAATACCCCGGCTCCGCAGGCTCGTGATGTAGGGCTGCCCCAGCTGGTCCAGCATGGTAGCCCGGACCATACGCAGGGTTCCCCCGATGCCCCCCAGAAAGGCGGAGAGCAGGGGAAGGAAAATGTGGTGTGCATAGGAGAAGGTGAATTTCAGGGGCGCTTCCGCAAAGGGGAATTCGGGGTAGGCGGTTACCGGGAAGATCCCCGTTACCGATGCAAAGAGCTGGAGCAGTATGAGGAGCAGTATCCCCGGAAAGGCGTGGAGCAGAAGGGCGAAGAAGGTGATCGCAAGGTCCCCACGGGTTCCCGCCTTGGTGGAAAAGTAGACCCCCAGCAAAAAGGAGAAGACCGTGATCAGCACCAGGGAGATTAAATTGAGGACCACCGAATTGGCAAGCCGGGATGCGATAAGAAACGAAACCGGCGCACGGCTTATCAGGCTTAGCCCCAGGTCCCCGTGGAAGATGACCCGTTCAAGCCAGCGGAAGTACTGGATGTAGAAAGGCTGATCCAGCCCCAGGTAGGCCCGCTGCGCCTCAAGCTGCTCCATGTTCATTGCTTCCCGGTTTTGTCCCGCCCGGGTCTGGGTGTCGCTGAAGAGCTGCTGCATCATGATCTGGTCCACGATGTCCCCGGGGGCCAGTTCCATCAGGCCGAAGACGGCGAAGCCCAGGAGGAAGAGCATCACCGCCATGATACAGATGCGGCCCAGGATATAGGATGCCAGGGGCAGCCTGCGTTTAAAACGGCGGTATGGGGAGAGGAGTTTTCCTGTAATTTCTGTCACACGGCCCGGTAACGCAGTCATATTGATATCCTACTTAAGAAAAATGTGGGTTGTTTCAGCGTTGTTGATGTTATCGTAATAAACATTGGCAAAATCCCACTTTTGGCGCAACGCCCAAAAGCCACGGGATCGCAGCAGTGATATTACCGGGAGCTGCTCAAGTATGATCTCCTGATACTCATCCCAGAAGACTTTGGCCTTTGCCTTGTCGATGGTGTAGCTTCCTTCGTTGTAAAGATAATCAACCCGGGCCTCCCAGTCGGTGGCAGGGGCCGGCTGATTGGGATACCACATGTGGAGGTTCCCCGATGATGGCCACACATTGCTCCCCTGGGAGGGGAAGATGTTGGAACCGGAAAGGCCCATGATCATGGAGTCCCATTCAAAGGTGGTGAACAGCTGGTCCACCACTTTATGGAAATCCAGGGTGCGGATATTCACCTTGATCCCCACCTGATCCAGTTCGTTCATGATGATCGACGCAATATCGGTAATAATGGTACTCTCGGAGCGGATGGTCAGATCGAATTCAACCGCGTTGCCCGCGTTGTCCCGCATGACACCGCTGTTATCCTGTTTGAATCCGGCGCTCCGCAGCAGCTTTAACGCTTTTTCCCTGTCGTAGAGATACTGTAGTTTGATATCGGGATTGTAAAAGGCGTTTGGTTCGGGAAAGAAATCGGTCTTTGCCTCCGCAAGTCCCCGGTAAACCTGGGCTATGATCCGGTCCCGGTTAAGGAGGCAGCTCATGGCCTGGCGGAATTCCTTTTTGGTAAACCAGGCGTACTTGGGGCTGTCCTTGTGCACCGGGTTTTGGTTAAAGGTCCAGTAGGCGGCGGAGAGGGCTCCCTCGGAGTTAAAGACCGTGTAATCGGCGTTTGTCTTGTTCACCAATTCGTCCAGATCCTCGGGCCGCAGACCATAGGCTTCGGTCTTTCCTTCCATAAAGAGAAGCTTTTGTGTATTTTCATCGGCAATAATCTGGACAATGTTTTCTTCGAGGTAGGGGATGGACAAACCGGCGGTGTCGATATTCCAGTAATCGGGATTCCGCTTGTACACCAGCCGCTGGCCGGGGATGTATTCGGTAAGGAACCATCCCCCCATGGAGGGGATCTGTTTTGGGTCCGCAGCAACGCTGAAGAGATCCAGTACCCCCTGGACGCCCTTTTCATCCTTCGCCTTTTTGTAGATATGGGCGGGACCGAAATCCATATTGCTTGCCAGCAGGGGGTCCGCCACGATCCGGGGGAAGTGAAGGGCAAAGCGTTTGTCGCTGAGCTTTTCAATATCCACATGGACTTCGCTGCCGTCCTCCATGGTAAGAAACTGCTGATAGTAGCTGGAACTCTGGAAAGCCGGGTCCCCGCTAATCCCGTTATACCAGAAGATCACATCATCACTGGTGACGGGAATTTTAGTCTTTGAATTATAATAGCTCCAGTAAAGGTTGTCCCGCAGGGTAAAGATGACGCTGAGTTTCCCCGCCGCCTCATCAACTTTGACTTCAAAAGAAGCGGCCCTGGGTTTCCACTCACGGGCGACCGGATCATAATCAATGAGGTAATCATGCATGGAGCTTACGATAGCGGCGGTAGCGGAGTCCCGTTCCGCAAGGAGGATGTTAAAACTTTTAGGGTCCGCCTGCATTACACCGTGCCAGGAGCCTCCGATCTTGCCCGGAACAAATTCCTGCCCCTCCCAGGGCTTGCTCACGGTCTTTGCCAAAAGCTCATTTAACCCCGCAGGGTTCAGAGCCTCAAACTCTTCCAGGGAATACTCTTCACTTTTTTCACAGGAAAGGATGGTGCATAACACAAATGCCCCCGCAAGGACAGCCAACTTTTTCATGTGTCTATATTAGCTGTCCCTGTAGGGGATGTCAATGAAGGGATGTGACCATTTCGGGGGGAAGCCAGGTATTCAGCTTCGAGAGAACTTCGCCCAGGTTCAGCGGCTTGCCCAGATGGTCATTCATGCCCACTGCCAGGCAGTGTTCGATGTCCTCGCGGAAGACATTCGCCGTCATTGCAATGATGGGAATTTCCTTTGCCCTTTGTAGATCAAGAGCGCGGATCCGCTCTGTGGCCTCGTAGCCGTCCATTTCCGGCATCTGCACATCCATGAAAATGATCTCATAGCCCGCAGGGTCCTTTGTGAACATTTCAACGGCCTCAACGCCGTTTTTGGCACATTCAATCTGAATGCCCGTGGGCTCCAAAAGGGCCTGCACGATCTCGCGGTTGATCTCCACATCCTCCGCCAGCAGAATACGGCGCCCCTCAAAGCGGTTGGGTTTCTCCTCTTTCGCGGCATCTTCCCGCAAGCGGCCTGTCCCGAAACATTTGTTTATACAATCCACCACGGCGGAGGGGAACAGGGGCTTGAACAGGAAGGTATTAAGCCCGTCCTGCTTTGCCTGCTCCTCAATCGCGTTCCACTCCGTGGTGGAGATCAGGATCACCAGACCTTTGGAGCTCTTGTGGGTTTCTTTAACCGGGTGCAGGAGCTCTGCGTTCATCTGCAAGGTCTGCCAGTCCAAAAAGCACAGATCATAGGCGCCGTTTTTTTCGAGCAGGACGGCGGCGTCTTCCGCCCCTGTTGCCTCGCAGGAAAAGCCGTAACGCCGGACAATTTCCAAAAGGTAGTCCCGCTCTTCCCGGCCATTGTCAACAACCAGAATACGGATATCCGCCGCCTTACGACCGGTTTCAAACTCCTGCGGGTTTTCCTCAGTCCCGCGCCGGGCCGCTATGGTAAAGGCGAAGGTAGCGCCCTTGCCGAGTTCGGATTCAATCCAGATCTTGCCGTCCATCATCTCGACAATGCGCCTGGAAATGGCCAGCCCCAGCCCGGTACCGCCGAACTTGCGGGATGTGCTGTTTTCGGCTTGTTCAAACGAGGTAAAGAGCCGCAACTGCTGTTCCGCGCTGATCCCAATCCCCGTATCAGTCACTTCAATTTGAATTGTACAGATACCTTCTTCCTCTTTTATAAAATGAGTATTAAGGCGGATGACTCCCTTCTCCGGGGTGAACTTCACAGCATTACTGAGCAGGTTCGTAATAACCTGGGCCAGCCGGTGATCGTCTCCTATCAGGGTCTGGGGAATATCCTTGTCCAGCCGCACCGTGAAGGTCTGCTCCTTCTCCTCAATGCGGAAATTCACCACGTTTGCCACGTTTTGCAGCATCTTCTCGAAGTTGAACTCGCAGGGGGAAAGATCGAATTTATTCGCCTCGATCTTGGACATATCCAGTATGTCGTTGATAACGCCCAGGAGATGCGCGGAAGCGTCCGCGATTTTCCCGAAGGCGTAGTCCTTCCGCTCCGGGTCGGGGGAGGAACCGCCTATGGAAGTCATGCCGATGATGGCGTTCAGCGGCGTGCGTATCTCGTGGCTCATGTTGGAAAGGAAATCGCTCTTTGCCCGGCTTGCCGCAAAGGCTGTCTCCTGCGCCTCAATGAGGTTCTCTGTCATCTCGTTACGCATAATGGCATTGGCGATCAAGAGTCCGCCGGAACGCAGGATCGATTCCTCTGCGGCGGTGAATTCCCGCTCCCGGCGGCAGTCGTCGAATCCCACAAAGCCCCAGAACTCGTCCTGAAAAAACATCGGGATGACCAGAATCGAAAGGATGCCCTGAGGGTCAAGCTGATTCCGCTCTGCCTGGGGCATGTTGCGGACTAAACCTTGTATACAGTCTCCTTTTGAGAGTTTTTCTTCCCAAGTGGGGAGAGTCCTGTTATAGGAAACATCCACCGTCAAATCCTTGTCAAACTGGTATGTACCCTTCGGCCACCATTCGTGAATCTCGGTACAATAAAGTTCACCGTCTTTGATGTGATTTTTCCATATACGCAAGCGGTCGATCTGCACAGACTCGGCGATCATACCCATACATTTCCATAAATCGAGGGCAAATTTATTCAGTTCCGAGCAGAACAGTATAGCGGCCACATCGTTCATCGTTCGGAGCAGATTACTCTGGTATTCGATCTCCCCTAACATCCGCTTGGAGTCCCGCAGATCCCAGTCATAGCCGGCGATAAAATGAGTGTCTCCGTACTTGACCCGGGCCAGCACAATTTCGATAGGCAGCGGCGTACCGTCAAGCCTTTGATGCAGCCACTCAAAACGTATTTTGCCTTCCCGCATCGCTTCTTCAAATTGTCTAGGTATCTCATCATTTGAAAGGAGTCCGTTAGGCTGATACTCGGGCGAAAGGTCCAGGAAACGATCACGGTACTCCTCTTTGGAAGAGAGGCCGAAAAGCTTAAGGGTTTCTTCATTGCAGTCAATAAAACCGCCCTTTTCGTCCCAGAGGGTACAAGCGATGGGGGTAGTCTCCATCATGATCCTTCCCCGTTCTTCCTCGTTGCGGATCCGGGTCATGATGTCCCGGATGGTTCTGGCGAGTTTCCCAAATTCATCATTCCGGTCAAGGCCGTAGATATGCTCCCGGTCAGTCTCAATTTTGTCCAGGCTCCCGGTCAGCAGGTTCAGGGGCCTGATGGCCAGCCGGTGGGTAAAAAAACTATTCACCGCAACATACATGCCATAGAGGATCAGCAGGGAAATTAAGAGCGGCGCCAGCACGGTACTGTTCATCAGGGGATTGGATTTATACAGGGTTACCACCGACCAGTCTGCGTTAACGATCGGCGCGATTGCGATATATTGATACCGGCTGTTTTGTAATTTGAACACCTGCGGATCAATGCGGGAATCAAAATAGCCGCTTATGCCTTGTATATAGGGATCGATGACCGGCGCAATCTCCTCGCCGGCAAGGGCCTCGTAGATGTGGGGCTTGTTCTCCTCGTCAAAAATCAGGGGATCAAAGTCGCCCCCCTCCATGAACTGCTGTGAGTCCATCTGGACGATGCCGTGCCGGTTAATCACCAGGCTGCGGGCATTTCCCCGGTCAAATTGCCCAAAAAGCGTATTAATAACCCGATCGAAGGTAAGACCCGAACAGACTTCACCTACCATCTTCCCTGAGTCAAACACTTTGTAATTGATCCAGAGCCGTTTCCGGTGCAGATCCTTATCGATATCGATATTGAGTTCATAGTTATATGGCTGATTGCGGCAGCTAAAATACCAGTTATCGGCGGCCAGATTGGGATCGAGCCTCTCGCCAAAGGGCTCAAAACCTTCAAACGCGGTTTCCCGGCTGACCGTGTAGATGTTGAGGGAACCTTCTATGCCGAAATAGAATTCATTGCCGTACATCACATCCGCGTAACCCTGGATTTTGCGGTAGGCTGCGGTTTTCCCTTCGATATTACCTTCGTCGGCAAACCACTGTATCAGTTCTTTTGATCCGGCGATCTTTGCCGCCAGATCCAGTTCCCGGTCCAGGTACAGATCGAATTTTTTCACGGTTTCAAGGGAGTAGAACTGCGCGTATTGTTTGGACATGGTATCCGCCATGCCGTTGAGGATAAAGGCGAGTACCGCAATGATAACAACCAATACCGACAGGCCGATTGCTATATTGATATTATGGAACGCTCTGCCGATACTTTGAGTTTTCCACCGGGTATTATTCATCGTTGGATGGCCCACAGGGTCATCATAGCGGTCTTTTATCTGAATTACAAGGACGCGAAGGGGCTGCCGTATCGTCCTTTATATGGCGGGCAAGGCCATGGATGCTATGTACTGTTTTACAAGTAATTTTGCGGGGAGGTACTGATCGAACTTATCGGTTAGGGGAATTTGAGAAGGATTGAGCAGTGATTCGGGGCCCTGAGCCCTTAATCCCGCAAGGATTTTTTTTAGTTCATCCTGAAAAAGCGGCATTGCAAGTGATGAGCCGATATGCAGGGCAAAATCGTTTTCCCGGTAGAGTGAATTGATGCAGAGGCTTTTGCGGCATTCCTCGTTTTGCAGTACTAAAAGCAAGGTCCGCATACCTTTACTGCCCATCCAGGGGTAGAGGGTGAAGGAGCCCTCGGTGTTTCCGCCCCGTTCCAGCCAGGAAGCGCCCTGTCCGCAGCCCCCTTCGTCCGCGTTGATTCCCCATTCCGCAGCCCGGCTGCGGGCCTCTTCCAACCGCGATGCTGCGGCGGGGGAGAGGTAGGCATAGGTTTCGGCGGCGCCCATACCCCCGGGGCCGCATAAAATTTCCCGCATCCGCTGCACGATCCGGGGGTGGAGCTCCGCGCCGCCTCCCTTCCAGACCCGGAGGCTTCCCGCTTCGCCGGGAACGACCCTTATTTCCCGGCTTCCCGGATCCGCTTTTTCCACCCGCCAGCAGCGGCCCCCCAGGATGATGCCGCTTCCCAAGGGGGGAAGGAAATTCACCTTTCCCAGTTCCCGGTCCCCCTGAAGTACCCGGTATTCGCTTGAATCCGCAAAGGTTGAATAAAAGGAATAGTGAGCGGTAAGCCGCTCTCCCTCAAGGCCGATGATGAGGCCCCCCTCTTCGGTCTTTTCGATAAGCCGATATCCCGCAAGGGCGGTAAGGAGTTCCCGGTAATCTTCAAGGGGGATGTGGGAAAAAACCGGCAGCCCCAATACCCGCCGGGCCAGATCAACGGGACTGTGTTCTCCAAGGGAGAAAAGGATGCTGAGGCTTTGATGGCAGAGGAGGCTGTAGGGGAGGGTATCGGCGACGTTATACGCAGGCTCTATCCATTTGTCTTTCAGGTAAAGGTCGATGATCGCAATGGTCTTGAGCAGGGCCCAGGGGAAGGTCTCCCGCAGTGATGCTGTTGCCGGGGCATCCTCCAGGCAGGTAAAATAAATTTCCGGCTTTCCCGTGCGCCGCCCGGAACGGCCCAGGCGCTGCACAAAACCCGCCACGCTCAAGGGGGGGCCTATCTGGATGATCCGGTCCAGGCTGCCGATGTCGATTCCCAGCTCCAGGGTAGCGGTTGCCGCCGTAGTCATGGGCAGGGTGGATTCCCGCAGGGCCTTCTCCGTTTCCGCCCGCAGCGCCGCGGATATGCTCCCGTGGTGGATGTGGTACTGGTCCTCCCCCCGGTACTTTGCCGAGACTTCCCGCAGGGCGGCGATGGTTTCTTCTGCCTCAAGACGGCTGTTGGTAAAGATAATGCACCGCAGATTCCGGCATTGGCGGTAAAGGGCCTCGTAGTAATGCTGTTCTGCGCTGCGATCGGTTCCCCAAAAATAATCCAGGGCGATGCTTAAGCGCCGTTTGGTTTTTCCTTCGTTAATGAGAATGGTTCTGCGGTCCGTTCCCAGACTGAGCCAGTCCATGGCCTCCCGGTAATCCCCCAGGGTGGCGGAAAGGCCGATACGCCGGGGCCTGCACCCCGCTTCGGCTTCGATCCGGCTGAGCTGGCAGAGGATCTGGCTCCCCCGGCTGCTGCCCATAAAGGCGTGAACTTCATCGATGATGACAAACAGCAGTTCTGCGAAAAGGGCCCTTATTTTTTCAGGCCGCCGCAGGAGCAGGGCCTCCAGGGATTCGGGGGTGATCTGCAGAATCCCTGCGGGTTCCGCAAGGAGCTTCTTTTTTTGGTTGTCGGGGGCGTCTCCGTGCCAGAGCCGAAGGGGTATTCCCCCAAGGGCGGCAAGGGGCCTGAGCCGTTCCCCCTGATCGTTTATCAGGGCCTTGAGGGGGCCAATGTAGAGAACCCCCACCGTAGGGGGCTTTTTTTCCGCAAGGGCCGAAATGACGGGGAAAAAGGCCGCTTCGGTTTTCCCCGATGCGGTTCCCGCCGCGATAAGGATGTGCTCATCCCGATCCAGTACTGCGGCTATGCAATCGTCCTGGATGTCCCGGAGATCATCCCATTTTTTTTCGTAGATATATTCCCTGATAAAGGAGCTGAGCCGCCCATAGTTACCATCATTACTGCCCATGTTTACAAGGCCTGTTTACAAGTCGAAGGAGGCGTAGCCATCAGACTCACCGCCGGCATCCGTACTATTCCCGCCGGAACCGCCCGAGGCGAAGCCCTTGACCCGGTAGCCGTCACGGTAGACCAGGGTGTCAAAATCGACGCCGCTTTCTTCGTGGATGATGTTGAGGAGGCCGATGAAGTCACGGGTGATCTCCCGGGGGGTAATAAACTCCTCCGCCCCGGGGGTGGAAAAGGTCAGCTCCATAAAAGCGGCCAGTTCCCGCTGCCCAAGCTGCGCTTCGTAGCCGTAGTGAACGGCGTGGATGTCCCGGAGCCGTTCCAGGAGGATGTAGATCTCCTCATGGCTCAACCGGGCAAGATGCAGGATGGGGCTGCCGAAATCGGTATAGCCGTCCCGGACAAAGCGGCTGTCCCCCAGGCGGCTCTTGAGGGCGGCGTAGCTGAAAAGCCCCCGGCGCTCGTCCTCCACAAATTGCGGAGTACCCGCCACATAGATCCCCAGCCGCTCCGCCTTTCCCTGCATCACATCGTTGAACATGGCAAGGAGTTTTTCGTAGTTATTCTCCCGGGATTGCCGGTTGGCTATTTTGCAGAGGTTCACCCCTTCGTCGATAAAGAGCAGCAGCCCCCGGTAGCCGATGCGGAAACCAAAGGCGGCGATAAGCTTTGCATATTCGTACCAGTTTTCATCGGCGATGATCTCCCCTACGGGCAGAAATTTGCGGGCCTCTGTTTTGGAACTGAATTCACCCCGCAGCCATTTAAGGGCCGCCTTTTTGCCTTCATCGTCGGCGTTTACGTAGAAACGGTAATAGGCCGAAACCACGGCGGCAAAATCAAAGCCGTGGGTAAGCTCCTCCATCTCGTTTACGGTTTCAAAGATACGCCGTTCTACCCGGGATGGTAAATCCTCGTCCTGGGGGGAAGCCCCGTCTTTAATCAATTCCAGTTTGATGGAATTGATCCACTTTTGGAGCATCCCCTCCAGTGCGCCGCCCTCGGGCCGCAGTTTTGCTGAGAGCCGCTGCATCAGTTCCCGGTAGGTGGCGAGTCCCGCTCCGGATGAACCCGCAAGGCGTTTCTCCGGGGAAAGGTCCACATCGGCTACGAGGAAATTGTTGTCCATGGCGTAGTTCCGTATGGCCTGGAGGAAGAAGCTCTTGCCGCTGCCGTAACGGCCCACGATGAACCGGAATGCCGCCGCCCCTTCTCCCACGCTTTCAAGGTCCCGCAGTATGGTTTCGATTTCCCGCTTCCGCCCCACCGCCACGTATTCCAGCCCTGTCCGGGGGACCACCCCCGCGGAAAGTGAATTGAGTATGGCTGCGCTTAAACGTTTCGGTATGGCTTCTGTCATTTTCCGTAGTACTTTTTAATCTCCGCCTCATATTCTGCCTGAATCCGGGGCACTTCGTCCACGCCATCACTGCCCTTGGCGCCGGTTTCAATCAGTATATCATGAAAGAGATCATTAAACTGCCCATTGATACCGTCGATGATAAGTTCCGGCATGGTAAGCCCCTTTTGGGCAGTGTCCTCCAGTGCGGACAGGTCCCCGCCCACCGCAATGATCCCCAGCGCCTCCCCCTCAACCGGGCCGAGCCCCGCGAGAAATTCCGCCAGCGCCTTGCCGCTCCTGTTTGCCGGAGTTCCCCGCAGCGGTGCGAATGGCGGCAGGGCAAGGAAGGGAGCGGCGGAAGCCGATCTGTCAGGCTCTGCGGGACTGTCCCCTCTTTCTTCACCGCCGATCCGCAGCAGGTCCCGGACCTTTGCAGAATCGTCCCGCAGTTTTTTCAGCCTTTCTTTTTTCAGGGCGCCGCCGCCCCGGCCATGGGGGAGCCGCAATTCCCGCTGTTCCAGGGCGGCGTCGGCAATTTCCTTCCACACCCCGCTCAGGGGCGGAACCTGGCGGCGCTTGTCAAAAACGTTTTCCTCCCTTGTCCGGTACGCGACATACTCCAGCAGGGTTTCAAGAAAATCGATGAGGGGTTTATGGGAGGAAAAGGAAACCCATTCCGCCGTATAGGAACTCTCGCCGATTCCCTCAAGCCCTTCAAAGGCGGTAAAGGTTTTTACCGTTGTATTGGGGGGATAAAAAAATTCAAAGAACCGTATTTTAAAATGTTCCCGCAGATAGCGGTCAATGGCGTTGAGAACCCGCTCACTTTCCTTTTCCGGGATAGCAGTAATGCTGTCAAAAAGATGGGGGACCAGGAGACGGATATCATCAAGGCTGATGGGGTTGTTCTCTTTGATGTACGCATGATTAAGGTACAGGTCTGTTAACAGGGGCCTTTTTATTTCCCGCGCCAGGGGAAAGAGCCGGGGGAGGGTATCGGGGATATTGTAGATAAGGGCAAAGTCCATAATCCAGGGGAGTATGGCGCGGTGGGCGGAATAGTGTTTCAGAAGTTCTGTTAAATTTTTTTCAGGCCCCCCCTCTACGAACAGGATCAGCTCCCGCGCGTGGAGGATGAGGGCGGCGCCGCTCCTGCGATCTTTTTCCCTGCGGAACCGTTCCCTTTCGGTGATCAGGTCCTGTGCGGGGATATTCCTGAATTTTTTTTCAACCGTAAACCGGCAGGTTCCGGGGGGCTGTACCGGCTCCGCTGCGCTCCATTGGTATTGGGGGGGCAGGGAAAGGGGGGCCTTTACATTCCGTATGATATGGTTTTCCAAATCCCGGGTATCCCGGCGGATACCGAAAAAATTTTTAAGCCCCCGGTCTTCGCCGCCGCTGTTCAGATCGGAAAAAATTCCCAGCCGCAGTCCCGTATCGATCCGGGACAGCTCCTCCGCGATGGCGGGTTCTTTCCACATTTCCTCCGGTTCTACCAGGATTAAGACATCCCATTTTGGGCGGGGGCCCTTCAGGGGGTTTATCAAATCTTCATAAAAACAGATTTCAACGCCGCTGTTTTTTATCGCCTCCATAAGGTGAGGGGAATGTTTACGGAGGTACAATTCGCAGTATTTCTGTTCCATCAGTACCAGTGCGCCGCTGTTTTTTTTGATTGAAGCGGCAAGGGAAACGATCCACGAAGCCAGGAATTCGGCCTGCTCCCGGTGTCCGTGGAGGATCACCCCGCCGGAGATGCCCCAATAGCGGAGGAACTCCAGGTGGGAGATAAAGATTTCCCGGGGCGTCCCGTCCCGCAGCCAGGGGCCTTCACATTCAAAACCGGTAAAAAACGGGGGGAAACTTTTCCCACCCCGGCGGAGGATATCCGCGGCGCCCGGCCGGTATTCCCCGATGGGCATGCCCCCGGCCAGGTGGGAGAGGGGAAGGATGCCGGCCCTTTTCAGGGTTTCCCGGGGCGCCCATTTGTCGTCAAGGAGGATGTAGTCCCTTTCCAGCAGGCCCGATACCTCGGCAACGGAGTAAAGCCGCTTACCGTATTTCAGCGCCGCTACGGCCCGCGCCCCCGCGCCTTGATCCGGTTCTGCGGCAAGGACCAGGGACAATTTTTCCGGGGCAATAAAAACATGTTCCTCCGAGAGGAGCCGCCGCAGCCGGCCCCTTGCAAAGCGGTAGAGGAGCCGTTCGTGGGCGGCGGCGAACCGGGGAATCTCCTCCCCCCGCAGGATAAGGCGATCCTGCGCTTCTCCCTTCCCCTTTGCGCCGTATTCCGCCGCAAGGCGATCCAGGGTTTCTTCATCAATAATTTCATACACAGTATTACTGTACAGCCGGTGGCGGGGGAGCCCTTCCAGGGGGAGCCACAGCTTTGCATCGGACAGTTCCCGGCTGACCCTGATGATCACCGGTCCTCGGCCGGGCCCCTCATAGGTCCCCCGGGAAGCGGCAACAGGGATGGCTGCCGGTCCGCGCTCAAGGCTTAGTTCCATGAGCCGCTCCCCCTCCGCCGCCAGCCGGGGGCCCTCAGCGACCAGGGGATGCCCTCCCCGGCTTACCAGGGACAGCAGGGCCTTCCCCCGGATTATTGCGGGGAGGACCTTAGCGTCTTCCGCAGAAAGCTTCCAAAGCGTATCACCCTGCCGAAAGAGGCCTCCCCGCAGAGCTTCCGCGTCATCGGGAATTTTGCGGATAAAAACACCCTCCCGGTATTCCAGGGTAAAGAAGGGGAAGTTTAAAACCGCGGGACTGTTTCTGTTTCGCATGCCCGGCTATTCGCCCAGGGCGCTCTTTAGTACCTTGTCGTTGAGGATGATCACCACCTTGCCCTCCCGGAGGAGCCGGCGGTTTTCTTCGGACGAGATGATCCCCAGGGCGTCCGCCGAATCGATGATAAGGTCCGTGGGGCGGATGCCAAAGACGCCCCGGGCCATAATCCTGAGGGGCTTATCCCCAACCAGGGCGGTAATTTCCGGGGAGAGTCCCGAGGGAGTGGGGCGGAAAATCCCCTCCTCCGGGGCATAGCGGACCATGGGACTGCGCTGGGGGTTCTGAACTTCCAGGGTATTGCGCTCGTAAATAAGGTTCATATCGGTGTCCCAGATTTTGGGGAACAGGCAGGGGAGGGCCAGGGCGGAGTGGTTCATCCCGTGGACCGGGAGTTCATCCGGGGCGATGATGATGATCCCCGTATGGGAAACCGCGGGCACGGGGCTCAGGACCCGCCGTATCGTTGCGGGCCGGGAATGGCGGATAAATTCCGCGCTGATCCCCGCAAGGCTGATGGTATAACTTGTCTTGAGTTTTGCAAAATCCGTAGAAAGGCTGGGGGGCGCCGTCCGGGCGGACAGGGCAAGCCCCTCAACCTGGAGCAGGGAAAAATTGCCCGCCTCAACATAGTCTTCGATGGTAAGGGATGAATCCACCGGGATGGAAAGTATCCAGGGCCGGATCAGGGCGATGTACTCGGAGCTGATCAGTTCTTCCCCCTGGTTTCTCCCCGTGGGGAGCCTGATATTCGCCGAAGCCAGATCCAGGGAAACCGCCGCGTTGATCTCCATCTTGTCCCATTCAATGGTCCCCGCAATATCGATCTTCGTCTCCCCATAAACCGCCATGGCCATAAGAAAAAGAATACAAAGGTGGACTATCTTCATCCTTCTGTTTCTCCCGTTACTCATTGTTAACTATTATCGGCACTTTCAGGGACCGGCCTTCACGGAGGGTGTCATTTAATTCCATATTGTTTGCCTGGGCCAGGGTTTCCGGGTCAATGTCGTGGGCAAGGGCGATGGACCAGAGGGTTTCCCCCCGCTTTACCAGATAGGTCCCCCCAAGGGCAGGGGTGTTTCCGGCGCTCCGCTGTCCCTGATAGGGGCCCGCTTCTTTAAGGGCGGGGATCAGGATACGGGCGCCGATTTGGAGATACCTGCTCCGGATTCCCGGGTTGGCCCCTTCGATAAGTTCCACCGAAATACCGTAATGCTGGGCCAGGGCGGAAAGGGTGTCCCCGTAGCGGATCGTATGAATGTAGTTTTTGATGAGCTGAAGGTCCTTCCGCTCCATGACCGCCGCCACCGCTGCGGCGCTTTCCCGGGGGACCTTGATCTGCCAGGAACTGTCCGGGGGGCTGACGTTGAAGTTCAGTTCCGCATTTCCGCTTCTTAAAAGGGCCGGGTCTAGTCCCGCCTCCGCCGCCAGGATGCCCAGGTCCACGGGCTTTCCCAGGCCCACCCTGACCCAGTCCGGCGCCTCCCGGGGCCAGGCGTCCACCCCGTACTGCCGGGGATGGGCCATGATATGGGCCACCGCCAAAAGCTTGGGCACGTAGTGGATCGTTTCGGTTTTCAGGGCCTTCTGTTCCGAAAGGGCCCAATAGTCCCGGCTTCCGGTTTGCCGGATCACCCGGTTGACCCCCCCCAGGCCCGCATTATAGGCCGCCAGGGCCAGGGCCCAGTCCTCCAGGGCCTGGTAGTTGGCCTCCAGTTTCCGCAGCGCCCCCTGGGTGGCCTTCCAGAAATCCCGCCGCTCATCCACCCAGTCGGTAATTTTGATGTCATAGCCGCCGATGCTGTTCTTCATGAACTGCCAGAGCCCCGCCGCGCCGGACTTGCTTACCGCCGTGGAAAGGTAGCCCGATTCAATCACCGGCAGGTAGAGCAGCTCCGCCGGCAGCCCCCGTTCTTCAATCTCCCTCCGGATAAAGGGGATGTAGGGATCCCCCCGGCGCATCACCGCATTCAGCCAGGCAATCCCCCCCCGGCTCGAATACTGTTTGATGTACTGCCGGGTTAGGGCCTGTTCCAGGGCATCCGGGGTGAGCAGGGAATTTTTTGCGGAAGCTCCATAAGCGGAAGCGGGTCCGCTTTTATTGGCACCCGGCAGCATGTTGCGCTCTGCGGGGTGATCCGAAGGGCTGAACCGCAGCTGCCGTAGCGGCCGGTCAATATCAGTCTGAGCGTATACCACCGCCGAGTTTATAAGAAAGAAGAAACAACCACAGAGGACACAGAGGGAAAACCACAGAGGACACAGAGGGAAGGCAAAGGAATTATATCTTCCTTTCCTCTCTGTGCCTCCTCTCTGGTTAATCTTCATCTTTATTCTCCATCGTTAAAACTTTTCTCCATAATACACCCCTGCCCATTCCCAGTGGCCGTGGATTTCCGGGTCCGAGGGGAAGTTGACTTTTCTGAAGTAGAAATACCAGGTGGAAATGTACTGGGACCAGCCCCAGGTGCGGAGGTAGGCTTCGTTGGCATTGGAGCCGGCGTCGAGTTTGTCCGCATAGTTGATGCGGTTGCCCCGCATAAAGTCCGTAAGGTTGAATTCCGCCATCCCCGAATCGTCGGTTTCTTCCTGTTCCCAGGACCGGGCAAAGAAGTTCACCTTGGCCTGGTACTGCCGGAGCCGGTAGCTGCTGCCCCCGTCCAGGGCCGCCTTGATGGCGTTCACCAGGACATTGATGTTCTCAAAGGTCCAGTCCTTGGGGGAATTGTTAAAATCCACCAGCTGCTTTGCGTAGTTATCCGCCTTGGGAAAACCCTGGATGATGGTCCCCTGGTAGGGCAGGTATTGGGTATAGGCCTGGATAGCCCCTTTCCAGTCCCCAATCCGCTCATAAGCCTGGGCCAGCATAAAATAGGCGGAGCCCAGGTCTATCTTGTCGGGAAAGCGGGAGGTCAGTTCATGGTAATACCAGACCAGCTGCTCGCTGTTGTCCGAAAGGCGGATAAGCTGATCCAGGCAGGCCAGGTGGATCGATTCCCCCAGGACGGTCAGGTCGGGGTAGTTCTTGATGATGATATCAAAGTAGAGGGCCGCTACGGATGCGGCGTCTTCCTGCATATAGGCATAGGCGATCATCAGGAGGTAGTAGGCGTTATAGGGATCGTCGGGGAAATTATTGGTCCGTATGCTCAGGAAGTTGATAAGTTTGGGGTATTCCTTTTGCCGGACATAGGTATTGGCAATCTCCCGGATCACGGCGAACTGATCTTCCCCGCTTTCGGTTTCTGCGGCCAGCAGGGAAAACAGTTCAATCAGGTTCTCCCGCCTTTCCCCGGTTCCGTTCAGGTAATAGGGATCGATCTGCGCATCCGCAGCCTCTTTTTCGGCGCCCCCGCAGCTGCTTAACAAAAAGAAGACGGACAGGGCCGGGACAAGCAAAAACAGATAAAAACGCCGCATTTCAGAATTCTAACACCATGCCCTTATTGATGGCAAGGCGGTATATGAGTATACTCTAGCTATGCATCCCGTATTGACCCGCCGAACATCTGCCAGGCTTGTTTTTATTATCGGACTCCTCCTCATGTTCCTTGGGGTTGCCTTTCTGCTGGGCAGCATTGCCGGCACCTCCCGTATTTCCGTACTGATCTCCTTCTTTTTTGTGATCCTGGGCTCCCTCTGCGCGGTTATTGCCATCAGCCTTAAAAAGCGTTCCCTCTATCTTTTTTTTGCGGCCTTTTTCCTCCTGGTAGGGCTCTTCCTGTTTCTTTCGGCCCTTAAGATCATCCCCGTTGCATTCCGCCAGGCCTGGCCCCTGATCTCGGTTTTTTCCGGTCTGGCCCTTATCCCCGCAGGCTGGCATCGTCACGGGGCCTTCCGCTCAAGCTATGTGGTCCCCTCCATCGCCTTTGTAGTGCTGGGTTCGACGCTGATGATCTTTTCTTTGGGACTGGTTTCTTTTTCCTTTAAACAGTTTATCCTGAACTGGTGGCCCCTGTTGGTGGTCCTTGCGGGACTCATCCTGGTGCTGGTCTCCCTTGGCACAAAGTACAATGCCGGGGATATTAAGCGGTGATCGATTCAGGGCCTCCCCCGCGAAAGCGGGTTCTTCCGAGGTTCCCCTCCGGTATTTGCCGCCGAGGCCGAAGGCCGAAGTTCCCCTCCGGAAACGCCTGGTTTTCATGCCCTCTGCTTTTTTTCTGGGGCCTCTTTTTTTTTACCACAGCCTTCTGTTTTAGCGGCGGAAACAAGGATAAGGTAAAGGAGGTCCCCCTCCAGACCAGCCCCCCGGCGGAAAACCCCGCAACGGCTAATCGGCCCTCCGGAGGGGGGGTGGCGGATGAAATCCGCAGCCTTACCGAATCGGGGGTCCCCTCGTCGCTCCTGCGGGCCCTGGACCTTATCCGCAGCCGGGATCTGGGCTCCGGTGAATTCGGCCGGATCATGACTGTTGTCAACACCACCCTGATCCAGCGGCTCTACCCCGACATGCGCCCCCAAATACCAAACCTGGACCCCCCCCCGACCCATGTGTATGCCCGGATACTCAGGGAGGCTGAACGGGGGAACTATACCCCGCCGTCCGCAGGATCAAAGGACTATCTGGAATATGTGCTTCCCTTTCTGGTCTTTTATCTGGAGGCCGGTTCCGGGGGTGATCCCGCCCGCGCCGCCCTCCCCGCAGACCGGCTCCTCTCCGCCCTGCCCGATCTGCTGCGGGCTTCCGAATTGAACGGCGATTCGGTGCTGGCCCCTTATTTTTTAGGCATCGTGTATGAACGGGCCCAAAGAATACCCGAGGCGCGGGTGGCCTACAACAAAGCCTATGATCTTTCCCGTGAATGTTACCCCGCAGTCCTGGGGCTTGCCCGCATCCTGAACCAGAGCGGGCAGAAAGAGGAATCCCTCAAAATGCTCTCGGACCTGGTGATCCGCTACCCCGACAATATCACCATCAAGCGGCAGCTTGCCCTGGCCTACTACCAGGACGGGGACTGGTCCCGGGCGGAACCGGCCATCGCGGAGATCCTCCAGCGGGACAGCCGGGACGGGGAATTTATCCTTATGCGGGCCCATGTCCTGGTGGAGCAGGGCCAGTTCCCCCAGGCCCAGGCCCCCCTGGACCTCTACGCATCCATCAACCCCAATAACCGGCTCTACCTCTTCCTCCGGGCCCGGGTCCAGGCCGAAGGTTACCGGAACCGGGACGCCGCCCTGAACTACCTTCGTTCCATCCTGCGCAGTTCCGCTGCGGGAAATTCGGGCGGCGGCAGCCTCTTGGATGATGAAGTTTCGGTCTACGCGGTCCGGCTCCTTATGGAATCAAGCCGGATCGAAGATCAGAACGAAGGCCGGGACCTGCTCCGCCGGCTCATGGGCGCCCCTAATCCATCCCTGGCGGTAATTAACCTGGCGATCCAGGACGCGGTGCGCCGGGAAAACTGGCGGGAAGCCCAAGGCTACCTTAGCCAGCTCCTGGCGGGCCGCCGGTCTCCCCAGGTCCTCCTCTTTGCCTATACGGTGGAGCGGGGCCTGGGCAATAACGCCGCCGCCCTCTCATACGCCCGGGAACTCTACGAGGGGAATCCTCAAAACGACGAAGCCATCGCCGCCTATATTTCCGCCCTCATCGACACCGGCCGTCAGGGTGAAGCGGGCAGTATGATCGAAACCCGCCTGGCAAGCGCAAGCGGAGGCGCGGTAAAAAGCCGCTACTATTATCTGCGCAGCCGCATCCGCACCAACGAAGACGCGGTCATGGCCGACCTCCGTTCCAGCCTCTTTGAAGACCCCCGGAACCTCAACGCCCTTATCGCCATGTTCGAGTACTACCACCGCCGCCGTGACGAACGCCGCGCCGTCTACTACCTCAAACAGGCCCTGGCCCTGGCCCTGGCCCCCGACAACCCCCAGCTCAAACGCTACGAGACTGAGTATGCGGCGGCGCTACGGCAGTAGGTTGCGGCATATGTCCCATGAGCGGAGGCGGGCATTGTCTGCATATACGGGTCCCGGCGTGTCATTCACGGTATTCGCTCCGCTTGTAGACTTCACCTGCGGAGCCTGCGCTACGCTTGTCTCCTCCGGTGAGGAATTCCAAATGGAGCTCACACCGTGAATGCCCCGCCGGGACCCGCCTCTGTTGAAAAGGGCCGCATCTCCCGCGCTCACCAATATATACCGGAATCCTGTATTCTGGAAAGCCTTTTTTTTGGGTGATTTTACAGGATTTTGTAAAATTCGTTTGAACGGCTTGCATTCTCCGAAAAAGCATGATAAAGTAGTCTTCAAGTACATACTTTTACGGGGGCTGAATCCGTTTATGAGATCACCTAATTCCTTGTATTGTAACGAATTACTCCCCCCCCCCCAGACCGTCCGAAAACTAAGTCTCAAACAGTTCTATTCTTGAAATAAGCCTAATGTTACCCGCCCAATTCCTGGACGCAGCCGTTTTCTTCGGAAACATCGGAGTCTCTAGCGTTTCAGAGTCCCTTTTTGCCCCTGGCGGCTCTTTTCGCTTATGCTTTCGTTAAAGCCCCCAGTAATCTCCCGGCTCCCAGCAGGGAGACCGCCCGTTTAAAGTTATAGGCCATAAAGGTGAGCGATAGTTCACCGGTTACTTTTT
>BNVE01000030.1 GCA_025997875.1 Spirochaetia bacterium | reverse complement strand
ATCATATGCAATCCAGCATTTACGAGGCGCATTGCTGCATTTAAATTTCCCAGTGCTTTTGTGTGATTTACCACAACCTCAGCCATAGCCGAGGAAAATTATACGATAGCCCCCGAAGTGGAAGACCTCTTTACCGGCGTCTCCGGCGCGGAGGAGATGGTCTTTAAGTTCGCCTCCCTGGGCCGCTATAAATACGCCTGCGAACTGATGGCCTATATCGGCCACCGCCGGGCTGCGGTGTGGTGGGGTTACCGCTGTCTCAATTCCCTCAACCGGGAACTGGCGGAGAAGCCCCCGGAAGACATCGGCCTTGACTACGAGGCCCCGGTCCCGCCCCTTCCCGAATGGGCCGCGAAGAAGCCCCCCGCGCCGGACCCGGCGGTACTGGCGGGGATTGAGAAGGAGCTTGGGGACATGCGGGCAAAGGTGGCGGCCATGAAGGCCCAGGCCAATCCTGCGGCCCTTAAGTATATACAGGAGGGGAAGGAGCGGGCCTTTGCGGCATTCGAAAAGGCCAACGGTATTCACCCCCGGGAGCTCCTTAGCTTAATGGGGGGGCGTTTAAAGGACGATCCCTACAAGATAAACATGGACGCCCCCCTGTTTAAGGAGATCGAAGCCCTTAAGGTCAAGCTTGCCGCGCAGAAAGCGGAAACCATAGCGACCATTAAGTCGGTTCTGCCCCCCAAAATGCCCGCCCACGAGAAGAAGCTCCGGGATAATGCCCTGGACGCGATCTACCGCTGGGTGGCCGCGCCGGACGCGGAGAACAGCCAAAAATGCCTTGACGCGGGGAACGCGGCCAACGGTACCCCGGCGGGGCTTCTGTCCCTGTCCGCCTTCTGGTCCTTCGGCAACCTGATGCCCCAGGGCGACCAGGTTATCCCCACCCCTCCGGGGCTGGCCGCCAATGGCATAGACAAGGCGCTCCTGATGTGCGCCCTGGCCCAGGGGGGAACCCGGAAGATTCCGGAACGGTACGAGCTCTACTTCAATATGGGGGTGGAAGTTTTAAGCGGCAAGGACAATTGGGAAGAAAGCCTTGCCCTGGGGGTGGTCCCCCACCGGCAGGACAAGGCAATCCCGGAAGCGAAGCCCTCTACAGAAGAACAGAAGGGAAATGAAATCGGTTATCATCACTGGAAGACGGAAGTTCCCCTGGAATAAGGGTAATAATGTACTTTAAAGGAGGAAGACCATGCCCACACCGGTCGCTACCATAACCAATTTAACCGCCACCGGGGATGTCATCATCGGCCCCGGGGCCATTCCTAACATGGTGAAGGGACTGCCCATAGCCTGCATGGGGGACGCCGTAGCCGGCCCCGTATGTATGACCGGGGTCATCACCATGACCACCGCCATTAACAAGCTGGCCAAGGGCCGGCCCACCGCCAACATCGGCAGCGTCGTTACCGGGGTCGGCATCCCCCCCCTGTGTTTACCGGTGGTCACCGCGGTGATGGTCTGCCCAAATGTCAACGAAATAGTTTGAGCCATAAAACCGCGGCGGGTGTAATAAATTCCCCGCCGGGGGTAATTACTTATGGAAGCTTATAGTGTAAGGAGATAGGGAAATGGACATAAAAGACTATACCGTTACGGATGCGGATGGTAAAATCAATACTAAGAAAGGCACGGTGGTGCTTGCCGATAATAATCCATACAGATTCTATATTGATTCGCAAGACGATAAAGGTAAACAAACTCAGGTTAACCTGATCCTGCCCTTGGGCGGGGAACAGTCGGGACTTTACCGGTTTCCAAGGGTTGGGGAGAAGGTTCTTGTGGTATATAATGATAAGGATCGTTACCTGCTGGGTTATGTGCCTACATCGGGCAATCGTTTTGCAAGGACCGATGAGAAGCTAATCGAAAATGTTATCAATAAATACGGCGAGGTATTCCGGTATCAGAAAATGGGGGACATAGGGAAATCCATTGGCCGTGGTATGCCCGAATATGATAGTTCCGAATATTCGGAAATCGGCTTTTACAAGGAACAGGCAGATTTTGTAACGCTGACCAAGGCAGCGGAAGACGCACACATCTATCCGATAGTAGTCAAATATGACTATAAGAAACTGGGCAAGACCGATTCCGAGATAAAATCTTTGAATGAGGAAATGAATAAAGAAATAGTGGCCAAGAGAGAAGATCTCATGAAAGACCAGGCCAATTTTTTCAAGCCGCAACTCGATCGTATCAATATTGAGTCAACCGGTGATATATACTCCAAAGCGATAAATAACTATTCGATAAAGGCAAAGCGTTTTGACCTTAAGGTAAACAATGGAAAGGCTTCCATCAGTATGACCGCAGATGGAGAGATAAAGATAACAGCCGCCAAATCTATCACCCTCAAGGTTGGGCGGACCACCGTCAAACTTGATGATTTTGGTTTTTCCGCCAAGTCAAAGCTTGTTACCTCCGATATCCCGAACACCTGGGACGCGGGTATTAAGTTAAATCCGAGGAATGGTTTTTCAGCATCCGGTATAAATTGTAAACTGGCGGCAGTGAGGAAGGTGCAGATAGGGGATGGATTTGGGGGCAGCATATCCTCCGGCATCGGGGTAGGGTCAATCAAGGGCAGGGAGGTTAAACTGGGAACCTACAATTCATTGGAGTATATTGGTTTGACCACCGCCGCCGCTCTTGATTTGGTCCAAAATATCACCTCCGCAAGTTATCATAACAAAGATAATGAAAGCACAAAAGTTTCACAGAGAATAGCCGCATTATCTTTTTCCGTATTCCAGGTTGTCAGGAAATGGATTTTCAAACTTATTGACCTTTATGGTGATTGGGGGGATCTGCAAAAAACCAGGGCAGAGGCGGAGGAAGCGGAAAAATGGGCGCAGGCGCAGAAAATAGATCCAACTTTGCAGCCCGCGGCAGCCGGCTCAGACGACGCGGAAAAAGAGGCCAAGAAAACAGCCCGGGATGATGCAATCAAAGCAAATCAGAAGGAGCGGGCCCTGGCTGCGGCCCAGAACGATCAACGTTATACCGGGCAGCCGGATACGCCGGAAGGCCGGGTGGCTAAAGACAAGATCCTTAAAGAAAAAGAAGATGAGATTAGAAAGGCTGATGAGAAGAAAGTAAAGGACGATGCCAAAACGTACAAAAAATAAGGAGCAGGGCGATGAATTTTGGGGAAAATGATCCGGTTACGGTTATTCAGGGTATTCTGGATATGATTCTGAATATAACCAAAGAGGTCTATGATCAGATTGAGCTTGGAGCGGACTTTGACGATAAGATGTCCGCCTCATTCCGGGATACTCTTAATATGTGCGCCGTATATATTGATATGGGTATTATAACCATTGCCACTGGCGCCCTGTGCTTCTATGGCGCAGCTGCGCCGGAAACCCCCAAGCTTACCCTGGCGGGCAGCGGAGATATTGTTTTAAAAGCCGCCAAATCAAAGCAATTCTATTCAGCACAGGCAGTTGTTGGCGGAAGTCCCGCGGGCGCCATACACGAAAAATTAGCCAGCGTACAATTTGGCGCTAAATGCGTAACCTCTCTCTCGGAATTGAGCAGGGACATAGCAGGCCTCGTTAAGGAAGGGAAAAAAGTGCACGCACCCGATCCAGATAAGGCGGTGTTATTATGACCGTAGATCCAAAAATGAAGAGCTCAATATCTTCTGCAACGGGGCCTATCATCGCCTCCATCGGTACCGCAGCGCTGGTTGCAGCCGTAGGGGCTCTTATCGCAGAACTGCTGATGATAAATTTTTCCCAGAGCTCCCTGGTAGGGGATAAGGAGATGCATCCCACCAAGGATGAAATGGCCGCAAGCAGCAGCGAGGTTGCCGCTTCCGAAAAAGAGGGCAAACTGGCCCAGGATACGGTGGCGGGGGTTAACGGCGAAGTTAAAGCGTCTGAAACCGAGGCCAAGGCTCAAACCGGGGAGGCAACCGCTGCGGAAAGCGGAGCTTCGGCGCTCCGGACCAAGGCAGGCGCTTCGGATATCGAAACCAAAGCGCTTAAAATGACTTAAGGAATAACAATGGCAGAAAAACTTGACTGGCTTAACAAACATCTGGTACTCCTCAGATACCTTACGGTAGAAGATGCGGTTGCCAAAGAAAACTATAAAATCCGGCCGGACCTGGCGGAATTATGCGCCGGGGTCAGCGGCACTGAGGACATGGTCTTTAAATTCGCCGGCACCGGACAGTATAAAGACGCCTGTGAGTTTATGGCCTATATCACCCACCGCAGGGTGGGGGTCTGGTGGGTCTACCGGTGTATCAATTCCCTTATTGAGGAGCTAGGGGTAAACCCCGCGGTGGACCGGGATATCGCGGACATCGGCGCCGACTTTGAGGTAACCGTGCCGGAATGGGCCAAAATTGAGCTGCCGAAAATGGACCCCGCGGTGGAAGCGGAGATGAAAGCCATGCAGGCCGCTTCCCAGGCTCAGTTAAAGGAAGCGGAGGCCATGCTGGATCAGGAGATGCTTGCCTATGTCCGGGAGGCCGTGGAACATGCCTTTCAGGATTTTAAGAAAGTCCACGGGATTCATCCCATAGACTTGCTCAAAAAAGCGGCGTCCCGGATCAACGAAGACCCTTATCCGATAGATCCCGCCTCCCCGGTTTTTACCGAATCGGCAAAGCTAAAGGCCCAGCTTGGGGCGCTCCAAAAGGAGACCGTGGACACCATCAAATCCGTGCTCCCCCCCAAAGTGCCGGAACACGAAAAGAAGCTCCGGGACAATGCCATGGACGCGGTCTACCGCTGGGTGGTGTCCCCGGACGCGGAGAACAGCCAGAAATGTCTGGATATCGGGAACGAGTGCCCCGACACCCCGGCGGGGCTCCTCTCCCTGGCCAGTTTCTGGGCTTTCGGCAACCTGATGCCTTCCGGGGATCAGGTGGTGGCCACCCCCCCGGGGCTGGCCTCCAACGGCCTGGTCCAGACCCTGCTGATGTGCGCCCTCCACAAGGGCGGCACCCGGAAAGTTAAGGAACGGTACGAGATCTACTTCAATATCGGACTTGATGTGCTGACCGGCAAGGACAACTGGGAAGAAAGCCTTGCCGCCGGGATCGCCCCCCACCGGCAGGGTAATCCAATGCCGCAGACAGACAAGAAACCCGATGCGGAACAGAACGGCTATAAACGGTGGGATGTGCCGCCGAAATCATAAACAGAAAAACTAATAGGTGTATAATGAAACGCAAACTTGTATTTTTACCGGTAATTATTGCATTTGTACTTTTGGGCTGCGCCAGCACCGGACAGGCCGCCCCAATCTCCGGGGCGGATCTGTACCGGGCCGCCATGATCGACTCGATGATAGCGGAGCAGGACGAAATATTGCCCCTGGTAAACATCAGTCCGGAGGATCCCCTTACTACCTGGAAGGACGGCAAGACGCTGCTCCTGAGCTTCCACCGCTTCCCCGATTCCTACATTGCCGGAACGGACTATGTAACGAAATACGGCGAAGTGTGGACCTTTACCGACAAAGAAATGATTAAGTGGTTCAGGGAAAACAGAACGCGAAGGGAATTGGCTGCGGCCTCCGTTTCCGACTGGACCTTCCGTTTTAACCAGCTCCTGGGCTTACCCGAAGACAGGGATTACACCCACGTTTCCGCCATGTGGGCGGACCCCGCGGATGTTAAACGTCCCGCCTTCGAGACCGGTATTACCCGGCAGGTCACGGGGGTAAAATTGCCCCCCGATGCGGACCCCTCTTATAAGGAATGGTTTAACGGCAACATCATCTGGTCCTATTTTGATTCCGCCTACCCCTGGACGCGTCTGGGTTATACCTACGATTGGGCGGACAACGGCACCGAATACGGGCTCTCCGAATTTCTTATCCAAAAAAATGCAACCGTTCAGGTTGAATGGACCCGTACCATCGGGGAATTTATTGACTGGTTAGGCGCACAATAGGAGGTGTTTATTATGAAGATAAAAGGTTTTTTGTTAATCGTCTCTCTGGCGGTGATGTTCTCCGCCTGTGATTTGGATGAGGATACTTCCGTGGAAAATGCCTATTCATTCGGAATTGATAGCTTTTCGGGTAGTACCGCAGCATTAGCCGTGATTGAATCTTATTTTAAGGAAATAGGGATGCCGAGCGGCCTCCAAAAATACAAGGGAACGAGTAGTTCCGATACGGATAAAAAGGCAAAGGCCGCATTCAACACGGCTAAAAACAAAATAGTAAAGGCTGACCTGGATGCCAGACTCAGCGGTTCTTCTGTCACCTTTGCTTATATCGTTTCCAGCGGTACATCGGAGCTTGACAGGTATTCTTATACAAACCAATAGCAATTCCAAATTCGAGAAAACCAGGGACAGAAGAAATTTAACCACTGACCACACGGACAAAGAAAAAGATAGGGAAGTAAAAGTCCGTGTCGTCCGTGTGGTCGGTGGTTAAACAGGGAATTGCCGCAAACCAATAGTTTCTTATAGACGAATTCAGGCAATTGGGGTAAGCTGTATCAATAACGCAGTCCCCCCTGAAAGGCAGGACCGTAAGGAAAACTAAATGGAAATAGTTAAAACAAGTACCGATGCGGGTATTACCCTGGCAATAAGCGGCAAGCTCAGCGCCGCCACGGCGGAGGAATTCGGCGCGGCGGCGGAAGCGGCGGCGGCGGAGACCGGGGCCCTGGTTCTGGATTTCGCGGGGGTCACCTACCTTGCCTCTGCGGGGCTGCGGGTCCTTATCGCCGTCAACAAGAAGCTCAAGTCAAAAAACGGCAGCCTGCTTATCCTTCACGCAGGGGAATCCATTCAGGAAGTCTTTGAAATTACCGGGCTGGAGGATGTCTTTGACATTCAGTAAGGAACTCAACCTGCCTGCCCGGCTGGAGGAACTGGAAAGCCTCCAGGCTCTGGTGGAGGAATTTCTGGACCACGAGGGCTATGGTCCCAAAATATGCAACCAGGTCTCGGTGGTAACCGAGGAACTTTTCGTCAACATTGCCCGCTATGCATACAACGGCAATGCCGGGGAAGCCCTGGTGCGCATCGGGGTGGAACGGCCTTTCCTTACCCTTCAGTTTGAAGATGCGGGCAAGCCCTTTAACCCCCTGGATCAGCCTCCCCCGGATACCAATGCGTCCCTGGAGGACCGGCCCATCGGCGGGCTGGGTATCTTCCTTACCATGAAGATGATGGATGAGGTACACTATGAGCGTATCGACGGAAAAAACTGTTTGACCATACGAAAAAAGATTGAGGGTTAGCAAAAATGGCTGAAAGTATTTTTCGCAGGGAAAGCCTGGACCATATTTCTTCCCCGGAGCAGCTCTACGATTATATTAAGGTATCCAATCCGGGAATGTGGATAGTTCTGGCCGCAACCCTTTTACTTTTTATCGCAGGGATTTTCTGGGCCGCCACTGCGGCAATCCCCACCAATCTGCCGGTCACCGCCCTTGCGGCGCCGGGGGAACGGTATGTATGTTACCTCCCGCCGGAACTGGGGGCCGGGATCAAAAGCGGCATGAGCGTTCAGGCCGGGGAGCGTCAGGGCCGGGTAGTGGAAGTGGGGGAGACCCCCGAATCCTACCGGGAAGTCTCCCGAACCCTTCCTTCGGATTACGCCGCCTATGCATTGGGGCTTAAGGACTGGAACCTCAAAATAGTCCTGGAATTTGACAGCCCCGCTGCGGGAACTTCCGGCGAAGCTTCCCGTTCCAATGGGGGGAGCTTCCTGCAGGTAAGGATCACTACCGCCCGGACCCGTCCCCTGGATTTTATTTTTAATCCCAACCGGTAATCATGGCAAAGAAGTACGCAACCCATACCCCCCGCGCCGCAATCCATACCCCCCCTCGCGCCGCCATCCATACCCCCCGCGCCGTTTCCTGCCCCCAGATTATGCAGATGGAAGCCCTTGAGTGCGGCGCCGCTTCTCTGGCTATGGTCCTGGCCTATCACGGGAAATGGGTGGCCCTGGAACAGGTCCGCGCCGACTGCGGGGTATCCCGGGACGGCTCAAATGCGGGAAACATGGTAAAGGCGGGCCGGGCCTACGGTCTTAATGCCCGGGGTTTCCGCATGGAGCCCAGGGACCTGAAAAACGTGCCCTTGCCCTGCATCATTCACTGGAACTTCAATCATTTTGTGGTCCTCCGGGGCTTTAAGGGGAATAAGGCCCTGATAAACGATCCCGCCCGGGGGGCCGTGGAAATTCCCCCGGAGGAATTCAACAAGGCCTTTACGGGGATTACCCTGACCTTTGAACCCGGTGAAGCTTTTGTCCGGGGGGGCAAACGGCGGGGGATCATGGGCTTTGTCCTTTCCCGCCTTAAGGGAATGCTTAATCCCTTTATCTTTATTTTTTTAACCGGGATCATCGGGGCCCTTACGGGAATTATCAATCCGGTATTTTCTCAGATTTTTATGGACCGTATCCTGGGAGGGGCCAGTCCCAACTGGCTCTACGGTCTTCTGGCGGCCATGCTGGGGATAAGCCTGGTCCAGCTGGTGGTCAGCCTTTTCCAGTCCCTGTACATCCTCAAGATCGAAGGCAAATTCGCCGTAACCGCCAACTCACATTTTTTGTGGCATATCCTGCGGCTGCCCATGGAATTCTTTGCCCAACGCATGGCCGGGGATCTTGCCTTGCGGCAGCGGTCCAACCAGGAGATTGCGGCCACCTTGCTGCAGGTTATGGCCCCCCAGATCCTCAATTTTTTTATGCTGATCTTCTACCTTTTGGTGATGATCCGCTACAGCCTGCTCCTGACCCTGGTGGGCCTGGTATCCGTGAGCCTCAATATCATTCTTGCCCGGCTTATCTCCCATAAACGGATCAGCCTGTCCCGGCCTCTTGCCCGTGATATGGGCCGCCTGGCGGGGGCCACCGTGGCGGGGATCGATATGATCGAGACCCTTAAGGCGTCGGGGGCGGAAAACGGATTTTTTGAACGATGGGCGGGTTATCAGGCTTCGGTAAACGCCTCGCTGGTGCGGTATATCAAAGCCAGTGAGCTTATGGGGAGCATTCCCACTTTTCTGCGGAAGCTCTCGGAGATGCTGCTTTTGGGGCTGGGGATATACCTTATTATGCAGGGCCGTTTTACCATCGGTATGCTCCTGGCTTTTCAGGGCCTTATGGTTTCCTTTATCGGGCCGGTTACTTCCCTCATAGGGGCAGGACAGCACATACAGGAGATGCGTACCGACATGGAACGGCTGGAGGATGTTTTTGAATATCCCCGGGAAAAAATGGCCGCCCTTCATACCCGTGAGAAAGCCTGTCAAAAGCTTAAAGGCGCTTTAAGCATGAAGGATGTCAGTTTCGGTTATTCCAAACTGGCCCCTCCCTTAATCGAGCATTTTAATCTGGAACTGAAACCTGGGGCATCGGTGGCTCTGGTGGGATCCTCGGGCTGCGGTAAGTCCACTATTGCCAAACTGATCTCCGGGCTTTACCAGCCCTGGGGCGGGGAAATTTGTTTTGATCATACGCCCCTGGCGGAGCTGCCCCGGGAAGTGATCACCGGTTCCCTGGGGGTGGTGGATCAGGATATTACGATCTTTGAAGATACCATTGCCAACAATATCAAGGTTTGGGATAAATCCATCGAGGATTTCGAAATGATCCTGGCCGCAAAGGACGCCCGGATCCACGAGGATGTGATGCTTCGGGAGAACGGCTATAACTATGCCATGACCGAGGGGGGCCGGGATTTTTCCGGAGGACAGCGGCAGCGTTTTGAAATTGCTCGGGTGCTGGCCCAGGACCCCACCATTATTATTCTGGACGAGGCCACATCCGCCCTGGACGCGAAAACCGAACAGGAGGTGGCGGAGGCCGTCAAAGGCCGGGACATCACCACCATACTGGTGGCCCACCGGCTTTCCACTATCCGTGACTGCGACGAGATTATCGTGCTGGATAAGGGTAAGGTGGTGGAACGGGGTACCCACGATGAACTGCTTCTGCGCGGCGGGCTTTATAGACAGCTTATTACCGCATAAGGATAGATAACAGGATGGAATGGTTTCAGGAACTGATTAATACCCGGCTTGTCAATGACCGGGAACTGCTTACCGGGGCATTCGCGGATCTCTCCGCTTCCATTCTGGGGGAAAAGGGATCCTACGGCATTTTAAATCGGGACAAACAGGGCGCCCGGGATGCTATCGGAGAAATTCTTGATTACTACCATGCGGTTCCCGGCAGGGTTCCGGAAAGGTCCGCGGCCCTGGAAGAAGAAGGGGAAAGTGAATCGGTTAATGCGGAACTGGATTATATGCTCCGCCCCTCAGGAATACTGCGGAGGCCCGTGCACCTTACCGGCCGCTGGTACCGGGACAGCTCCGGCCCTCTTTTGGGGGAGAAGGACGGCAAGGCCGTAGCCCTGCTGCCCCGTCTCCTGTCAGGCTACCGTTACCGGGAAAGCGGTTCCGGCCGCAGGGTACGGGTGAACAGGGCCGCTGCGGCCCATATCGGCAGGGAAGCTTTTTGTTTTTATGCGCCCCTGCCCCGGCGTCCCCTGGGAAGACGGGACCTTATCGCCTTTATCATCAAGTCCCTGACCGCCGCGGATATACTGTCTTTTGTAACGGCAGCCCTGGTCCTGAGCCTCCTGGGCATGGTTATGCCGGCAATAACGAATCTGCTTTTTACCAATGTGGCAGTCTCCGGGGAAATACGGCTGCTCCTTTCCGCCATGGGCATGATGCTTGGGGTGGCCCTGGCCTCCTTCCTGATAGAGATCTGTAAAAACCTCTTCTTAAAACGGATCGGCAGCAAGACGGGGGTTGCCGCGGAGGCGGCCCTTATGGGCAGGCTTCTCATGCTGCCCCCTGCCTTTTTCAAGCCCTATGCCGCGGGGGAAACCGCGGAACGGATGGGCATGGCGGGGGGGTTCTGCGGTCTCCTTTCGGATACGATCCTCGCGGTCGCAGTGGATCTGCTCTTTTCGTTTATCTACTTCTTTCAGGTATTCCGCTATACCCCGGCGCTGCTGCTCCCTGCCCTCTGTGTCCTGGGGACCGCCCTGGTCTTTTTTCTGTTCCTGGTTTTTCGGCAGTCAAAAATTACGGCCCTTAGGCTGAAAAAAAGCGCCCGTACCAGCGGCTTTATCCATGAACTTTTTAACGGTATCCAGAAGATCCGCCTGGCGGGAGGGGAGAACCGGGCCTTTGCCCAATGGGCCGGGAAATACCGGGATGTGGCAAGCCTCGATTTTAATCCCCCCCTGCTCATCAAAAGCGGTAAGGTCATTGGGGCCTTTATCCTTCTTTTGGGGAATGTGTTGATCTATTTCTTTGCGGGCCGCGCCGCCCTCAGCCCCGCGGATTTTATAACCTTCTCCGTGACCTATGGGATGATGTGCGCCGCCCTGATGTCCCTTTCGGCCATCGGCCCTTCCCTGGCGAGCCTGGGGCCCATGCTGGATCTTATCTCCCCCATTCTGAAAGCGGTTCCCGAACTGTCAAATGATCGGGAGTATGCGGACCGTTTATCCGGTAGTATCGAACTTAACAATGTTTCTTTCCGGTACAGCGCCAGTATGCCCCTGGTTATCGACAACCTTTCCCTCAAGATCCGCAAGGGCCAGTACGTGGCTATCGTGGGAAAAACGGGCTGCGGAAAATCTACTCTTTTCCGGCTGCTCCTGGGTTTTGAAAAACCCCTTTTGGGTTCCATCTACTACGATTCAAAGGATCTTGAAAAGCTGGATCTTAAATCGGTGCGTAAAAACATCGGCGCGGTGATGCAGAACGGCAGGCTCCTCCAGGGCAGCATCTACGAAAATATCCTTATCGCCGCCCCGCATCTTGGCCTGGAAGAAGCCTGGGCCGCGGCGGAACTGGCGGGCCTTGCGGAGGATATCCGCTCCATGCCCATGGGTATGTTCACCATGGTGGGGGAGGGGGGCGGCGGCTTCTCCGGGGGCCAGAAACAGCGGCTCATGGTGGCCCGTGCGGTAGCTTCCAGGCCCCGAATTCTCCTGATGGACGAGGCCACCTCGGCGCTGGACAACATTACCCAAAAACGGGTAACCGACGCCCTGGACAAGCTCAAGGTTACCCGTATCGTTATCGCCCACCGGCTTTCCACCATCCGTTCCTGCGACCGGATCATCGTCCTGGAAAAGGGCCGCATTGCGGAAGAGGGGACCTACGATGAACTTATTGCCCGCAAGGGTGTCTTTGCGGAACTGGTTTCCCGGCAGCAGCTGGATGAGGGGGAAGGGAAGGCCCTTGCTTAAGCGGTGTTTGTCAGGCGCCGCCGGGATAGAATTTATCCTGAAAATAAGTGTATAACGGGGAAGGGAGATCCTATGGTATTACAGGAAGTTTGTTGATACAAAATTTGAGCGATTCATTAAAGCCGATTATCCGTGATTATGCGGGGGAGGAAATACTTGAACGGGAAAAATAATCGGCGTGTAATAATTTGGGTGATGGCGGTAATAAATTTACAGGGGTAAACTAATGGCCAGGAAATTATCAGAGTCTGTTCTGGAAAAGTTACTTGATTACTACGGTAATTTTGCCGGAGATCCCCGGATTACCGGTATGATAGCCGCCGCCGGCAAGGCTGCCGGTATTTCCCCAATGCAGTATGCGGCCGGGGACTTCGTGCGGGCCCTGGATGATGACGAGCTGGATATTGCGGCCGCGGGGGATGGGGATCAAATCCGCATACAGCAGGCGGAACATCTGCCAAATTTTCCGGGAACCAATACCGTTAAACGCGGGGAAAGATAAGCGTGGTAAACAGGGAACCCTGGCTTGATGGTTTGTACCGGAGGTACAAGGATCAGGTATTCGGGTATATACGTCGAAAGCTCAATTCCCAATCCGATGCGGAGGATCTCTGCTCCCAGGTTTTTCTGGAGGCTGCCCGCTGCGCGGAAAAGTTTGATCCCGAAAGGGCCTCGGAATCCACCTGGCTTTTTACCATTGCCCGGAATCTCCTGAACCGGCGTCTGCGGGATCATTATACCCGTCAGCGCATTGTCCGTTTTGAGCCCATCGGCGACCAGGACTATGCTGACGAGTCGGAAGATGTAGAGGCCTTTATCCGCAGTGATGAACTTGCGGGAGCCCTTGCCGCGCTGGATGAGACCAAACGGAATATCGTACTCCTTATCTTTTATTCCGGACTGAGTCCCAAAGAAACCGCAGAAAAACTCAAACTGAGCTATTCCAATGTATGTACCATCAAATCCCGGGCGCTGGATGACTTGAGACAGATCCTGGAGCAATGATGAAGAAAAATCACCGGCCGATCCGGTACAGGAAACCCCGCATACCGGGACCAGGCTTTGTTCCCTGTCTGCTTCCGGTTCTTTTGAGTCTGCTGCTCTTCAGCTTTTGTGCGGCGGGCCCGCAGAGGCAGACATCACAAAGCATTACCGCTGCGCCGCAATCCGTACCGCAAAATGCGGCCCACTGGTCATATACGGGAGACACGGGACCGGCCTACTGGCATACCCTGGACAGCGCATACCGTATTGCCGCCGAAGGGCAGGCGCAGTCCCCCATCAATATCGATACCTCATTACTTATTGTGCCTCAATCCGTTTCCCCTGCGCCGGTCTTTAATTACACCGAAACTGATTATGAGCTGGAAAACAACGGCCATACCATTGAGCTTATTCCCGAAAACGGGAATAATCATATCAATCTTGATGGTATCAATTATGTGTTGCAGCAGTTTCATTTTCATTCCCCCGGCGAGCACCGGATTGACGGTAAAAGTTTTGATCTGGAAGTTCACTTTGTGCATAAAGACCATGATGGTAATGTTACGGTAGCGGGGATACTGTTTAATGAAGGTGCGGAAAACAACATTTTGAAAGAACTCTTTGCAGTCCTGGAAAAGAAAGGGCCCGCCGCAGGGGCAAGGGTAAAACTGGATGCCCCCCTCAACCCGGCAAAACTTTTTGCCGTCGGTATTGACGGCAGAGCCTTTCCCCTGTACCGCTATAACGGATCCTTGACCACCCCGCCCTGTACCGAAGGGGTAAAGTGGAGTATCTCCTCCCGGCCGCAGGAACTGTCAAAGACCCAGCTTGCAGCCTTTCGTTCGCTTTATTACGGGAACAACCGGCCCGTGCAGGATCTGTACGGCCGCCTTGTTTTCAAAGAATAAATAGCCACGGACCCTCACGGACTATACGGACAAAGAAAAAGACAGGAAAGAACGAGTCCGTGTGGTCGGTGGTTTATCCTCTTCCCTACTACGCTCCTAGCAGTTCGCGCAGTTTGCCGTCCTTTTGGCAGCCCACGCCGTCGAAACTGATGATAAACCGCGGTTTCAGATTTCTTTCTTCCAGCTTGTCCAGAAAAGCGTCGTCAACCAGTATACCGTTGGTATAGATATTTTGTAACCATATACCCCGCTCCAGACAGGCGTCGGTGAGTTCCCAGAAATCCTTCCGGGTCAAGGGCTCGCCGCCGGTGAAGGAAACCCCGAACACCTCCGCCTCGGTCATTTGATCGATAATGCCCAGGCAGGTTTGGGTGTCCACAATAAACTCCCGCTGCTCTTCGGTCAAAAACACGCAGTCAAGGTCTATTTCCCCGTCCAGGAATTCCGCCGCCATGGCCTGCGGCGCGGAAAGAACCCGTATCGCGTAATAAAGGGCGTTCCCGGGGTAATATACCGGTAAGGAGAAAAGAACATGAGCAAACTGATTGATTTTTACAAGAAAGCGGTGGCCGATCCGGCGCTGAAGGCGGACCTGGAAGCGGCGAAGAAGCGGTATGAGGGGCAGAACCCCGATCAGGCAACCATTGTTGCCGAAGGTATCGCCCTGGCGGCAAAGCATGGGGTAACCCTTGAAGCCGCCGACTTTGAGATTGCCGAGGGTGAACTGGACGAGGATGAACTGGGAGCCGTGACGGGGGGTCTTCTTCTGAATTTTAGGCGTTTTAGACCACTGCTCCCAGGTGAAGAAAGAATTTAGACCTTTCTGGATTGGTACCACGCCCATTGGACTAAACGTGGCCCGCAATTCAAAGTAAAGAAGAATGTGACCACTAAGAAACCCCCGGGGTCCGGAAACTAAAGTTCCTTGGTGGTTAATTATTATTGTGGAAATTTTTTATACATGTTAATTTTAGATCCCATGCTATCCCAGGAGGATGAAAAATGACGGTATATAATAAAGAAGGCGCTTCCCCGGAGGTAAACATCCGTTTGGCCGAAGGGGACGATGCATCCCGGCTGATAGATTTGATGAAAAAACAGCATGGGAACAGTTATATGCCCAGTTTTTATCAGGAACCCTGGGTGCGTCATGGCATGGAAAGCGGCGAGCTTCATTTTGCCCTTGCTGAACTTTCGGACGGTACCCTGGCAGGGATAATCGGCGCCGATGCGGGAAATGTTTTTACCGGCAGCCTGGTTTTTATCCTCCTGGTGGTGGATAAACCTTTGCGGGGTTTCGGGATGGGGAAGATGCTGCATCATTTTATCCTGAACGCCAAACCCTGGGATCAATATACCTGCATATACGGGCACTGTATGAGCCTGGACCCGGTAAGCCAGATGAACCATATCGAATTCGGCTACAAAATGACCGGACTTTTCCTGAACCGGTATCAGTTTGATCCGGGGGCCGAGTATACCGCGGATATGTCCCTGCCCCTTAAGCACTGCCATGTGATAGCCTGCCTGCCCAGGGCAAAGCGGGATGCGGGGCTGCTCTATGCACCCGCCGCCTATATCCCCTATATCTCAAGGATCTACGATTCCCTGGGTGCGGCCTATACCTTTGCGGAGGTTGAACCGGTCTATCCCCATCTGAACTATACGCTTATCCAAAGCGATCCGCATCAATACTGTGAAATATTTGTCAAAGAAGGGGGAAGTGCGTTCACTTCTGTTTTAAAAGAAAACCTGGAAAAATACGCCCCCCTGGAACGTCAAAGCTTTAATGCATTTGTCAGCATGAACGATCCCGGCTGTCCTGCGGTCTGCGCCTTATTGGAGGACCAGGGCTTTTTCTTTACCGGCATCCAGCCCCTGTCGGGGCAGATAGAGTATCTGCTTTACCATTATTCACCGTCAATTCCGGTTCCCTTTGACAAGATCGCGGTGGTTCCTGAATTCAAAAAAGATTTTGAATGGATAAGATCCCTGTATGGGAAAAAACAGCAACAATAACAGGGCGCGAAGAGAATGAATTGCAGAAGGAGGGAAGCGGGCCTATGTTCAGGCGGATCAGAAGTAAAGTATTAGCCGTAATTCTATCCGCCTCCCTGGGCGCTTTGGCGCTCCTCAGCGTAACCGGTATGGTAAGCATCTTCCGGCTCAGAGGCGCCGCCCTGGATCTGGGGGAACAATTGGGGGGTGCCGCTGCCCGGAACAGTGAGACTGCCCTGGAAGATCAGATGCGGCAGCAGATCCTGAGCCTTGCCCGGGATAAGGCGGCCCTGACAGATGAAAAACTTACCGTCATTCAGAATCAGACCAAATTGGCTGCGGAAGTAGCGACCCGTATCTATACCTACAAAAATCTCTATCAGCCGAAACCCCGGGGGTATTTGCAGGCCGGTCAGCCGGGGATGGAGTCTGTTTTTCTTATGACCGCCCCGGGGGTTTCTCCCGAAAGCCTGGCAAATGAAATTTCCATGGCCGCCAATATCGCAGATGTTCTGCGTCAATCCACGGCGGCGGATCTGGGGCTCAGCGCCAGCTATATCGGCGGGGAGTCCGGTTATTTTATTGTCGCCGACAAGACCATCCTAAGTTCCGTTCCCTACGATCCCCGAATTCGCAGCTGGTATACCGGGGCAAAGGAAAAGGACGGTATCTTCTGGACCGATATTTTTCTTGACAGCTTTGACCGGGGCGCGGGTATTTCATGCGCCATGCCCTTTTATGATCTTTCCAACGGATGCCGGATATTCAAGGGGGTGGCGGGCAGCGGAACCCTTTTATCGGTAAATGTAAACAAGATTATTGATTCTACCAAAATAGGCGATTCCGGTTTTGCCTTTCTGTTAAACGAAAAGGGACAGGTGATCGCCACTCCCCGCAGCAGCGATGTCATTACCGATAAGGCGGGTAGTTTTTTTTATGACGATTATCTGCAGAGTTCCAATCCCGGTCTCGGCGAACTTACCCAAAGGATGGTACGCCGGGAAAGCGGTATCATGGAACTGGAAAAAGACGGGCATGAGGTCTATGCTGCCTATCATCCCCTGAATACCCTTAACTGGAGCCTGGGTGTGCTGGTCGATGTTGATGAGATTATGGCCCCGGCCCTGCGGATAGAGCAGGATATCCTCCTTCTTGCAAACCAGGAAATGACCAGGATTGATCGGAACATCACCCTGGTTGTTCTGGCGGTATTGATTATCATCGTCACCGCCACGGTCATTACTATCCTGGTGGCTATCCGCCTTTCCAACAGCCTTACCGCCCCTATTGTCGCCTTAAGCGCCGGTGCAAAGATCATCGGCGCCGGGGATCTGAACCACCGGCTGGAGGTGAAAACCGGGGACGAGATCGAAGTGCTGGCAGAAACCTTCAACCAGATGATCGGGAATATCAAGAAGATCACCGGCGAAAAAGAACGGATAGGCACGGAATTGAATGTAGCTACCCGGATACAGGCCGGTATGCTGCCCTGCATATTTCCCCCCTTTCCGGATCGGAAGGAATTTGACATTTACGCCCAAATGCACCCCGCAAAAGAAGTGGGGGGTGATTTTTACGATTTCTTTTTTACCGCCCGGGACAAGCTTACACTGGTCATCGCCGATGTTTCCGGCAAGGGGGTCCCCGCGGCCCTGTTTATGGTTATTGCAAAGACCCTTATCAAGAACCACAGCCAGATGCAAAAGCCCCTGGACGAGATCCTCTTTTCCGTCAACAATCAGCTCTGCGAAAATAACGAAGAGTGCATGTTTGTGACGGTTTTTGCCTGCCAGCTTGATTTGATCACCGGAGTCTTGAGTTTTGCCAATGCGGGGCATAATAAGCCCCTCATTTCCCGTTCCGGGGGAGACTATGAATTCCTGGAGCTGAAGCGGGGGCTCCCCCTGGGGGTGTCCGCAGATTTTCCCTATCAGTCCGCGGAGCTTACCCTGAATGAAGGGGATAAGCTCTATTTATACACCGACGGCATAAACGAGGCGGAGAACCCCCAGGGAGACCAGTTCGGCAACGACCGGCTTCTGGAAACCGCCAATTCCTGCCGGGAATTGGGCCCCCGGGATTTTGACGAAGCCCTCCGCCGGGCACTGGCCGGCTTTGTAAACGGCGCGGAGCAGTCCGACGATATTACTTCCCTGGCCCTTGTTTTCAGGCAAAAGGTAAAGCCGGACCGTTAAATTCGTCTTGATCTATGTAATATTTTATGTCCCTATGGTAATATAATGATGTAGGGGGAATACAACATGAGTAAAGTAATCGATCTTTTCAGGAAAGCCCAAAGCGATCCCGCACTGTTGGCGGATATGGAAGCAATCCAGGATGGGCAGGGGGGCAAATACATTGATATTGGCTCCATTGTCGGCGCTTTGATCAAGGTGGCGGCGGATCACGGCATTTCCCTGGAACGTTCCGACTTCCGGTACAACTACGGTGAGTTGGCAGATGCTGAGCTGGCCTCTGTGGTGGGCGGATGCAGCCATCTGGCCAAATTATGGCTCGATTTGTACAATACCCAGTCCTCAATCAACACTGAGGAAGATGGCAGACAGGGATAACCGGAACATCCAGGGCAGTTTTTTTGGAGGTTATGATAATTTGAATTTGAAACGGATATCCATCATTTTTGCTTTTGTGACCCTGGTCCTTGTTTCGGTTCAGGGCCTCGTGGCTCAAACCAAACTGCCGGTTCCGGCCCCATCCCAGGCCCTTAAGGCGATGAGCCTTAACGGGGCAACCGGGCTTTTTTCAATACCCAGCGGGCGCATCGGCTGGGAGGAAGCCGCCGACCTGGGCGTTGATGTCGGAACCGCATATAATTTTAACAAAGAAGATCCCTTTGCCAAACTGGGGATGAGCCTTTTCAAATGGGCTGAGGTAACCGCGGCAACGGATTTTCAGCCCTATATTAAAGGGTATTCACATCACAACAGGTACAGTGAATTCCTGAATAATACCGACACGATCCTGGGCCTCAAGATCCGGTTTCCCACTAAACGCACCGCAGTCGCCCTGGGGGGGAACGTGCAGTTTATCAACCATGTTGACTCCCGTACCGCAGGCCAGGTTTATCTGGCCGCCACCTATCCGGGGTCTTTCTTTGGCATGCCTGCGGAGACTTCCTTTGCCCTGGGCTATACCATCCACGAAGAAAATACCTCCAATATTGATTTTGGGATGGGCTTTGATTTGGACCTTGCCCCCGAGATTTTTCAGCACTTCGTGCACTGGGTTACGGATTTTTCCAATTTTTCCTACAGCGACGAGCCCCTGGGGGCGGAGCCCTTCTTCCGGGGCTGTTTCAACACGGGACTGCGTATCGATCTGTCCGCCATTCCCGTCTTAAGCAAATTCAAGTTTTCCGTAGACATTATGGGCACCGACCTCTTTGATGAGGGCGCCCGCTCCTTTGTCATGGGCCTTGTCTTTGGGATTCCGGTGTTGGGGAATTAGAGCGCCGCCAAGGCCCGGTCCACCCGGGCCAGGGCCTTATCCGCGCCCAGGATGCGGAGGCTGCCGAAGAGGGGCGGGCTTACCCGCGCCCCGGTGATCGCTACCCGCAGGGGCATCATCAGGTCCCCAAGTTTTACCCCGTTTTTTTCCGCCCATTCCTTGATAAAAGCTTCCGCGCCTGCGTCGTCCGCAGCTTCCGCCAGGGGCTTTACCAGATCCCGGCCCTGCCGCAGCAAGCTGACAGCTTGCGGTAAATCCGCCTTTTTGGGAATAAATTCCTCCGCCGCCGGAACCGGGGGCTCCGAGAAAAGGTAGCCCAGTTTTTCCGCCGCTTCGTGAAGAAAAACAAGCCGTTCTTTTATCAGGGGCATGGCTGCGGTGAAGATACGCCGCTGTTCTGGTGAGGGGACCTCACCTTGTGAGGGAGCCTTACCTGGTGAGGGAACTTCACCTGGTGAGAGAATCTCACCTTGTGAGGGCGCATTACCTGACGCAGATGTGTCCCCGGCATTGCCAAAGAGCCCCGCCTCAATGGCGTAGGGCAGACAGAGTTCCGCAAGCTCCGCGTCGCTTTTCATGCGGATGTACTGGCCGTTGTACCATTCCAGTTTTTTATAATCGAAGATAGCCGGGGCCTTGTTGAGCTTGTCCAGACTGAACCGGGCCGCCAGTTCATCCAGGGTGTAGATATCCTTCCCTTCCTCGTAGGAGGCCCCCAGGAGGGCCACATAGTTGAGCAGCGCCTCCGGAATATATCCCTGGCGGCGGAACTCGTCGATGCTGGTGGCCCCGTGGCGCTTGCTCAGCTTCTTGCCGTCCTGACCCATCACCATGGGAAGGTGGCAGTACTCGGGATGCTCCCAACCGAAGGCGGCGTACATGATCACGTGCAGGGGGGTGGAAGAAAGCCACTCCTGGGCCCGCAGCACGTGGGTAATGCCCATGAGGTGATCGTCCACGATATTGGCCAGATGGTAGGTGGGAAAGCCGTCGGATTTAAGCAGCACCGGGTCGGGGTTCATATCGTCGTTTTTCCATTCGATGTCCCCCAAAAGGTGGTCGTGAAATTTGGTACTCTCCCCCAGGGGTATTTTGAGCCGGATCGTATAGGCTTCCCCCGTCTTTACCCGTTCCGCCGCCTCCGCCGCGCCAATGCCCCGGCAGTGCCGGTCATAGCCGGTTTCGTGGGAACCGGAGCTTCCCTCAGCAAGGGCCTTTTCCCGCTCCTCCCGGATCTTGTCCAGCCGTTCCGCGGAACAGAAACAGTAATAGGCCTTATCTTTGGCGATAAGCTCCGCCGCGTATTTTTTGTACAGTTCAAACCGTTCGGACTGGATGTAGGGCCCGACCGGCCCACCGACATCGGGACCTTCGTCCCACTTAATCCCCAGCCATTCAAAGGTGTCGTAGAGGTTTTGCACGAATGACAGGTCAAAGCGGGTACGGTCCGTATCCTCAAGGCGGAGGATGAATTGGCCGCCCCGGGATTTTGCGAAGAGGTAATTAAAAAGGGCGGTCCGTATGCCGCCGATGTGCTGAAGCCCCGTAGGGGAGGGTGCGTAACGGTCTCGAATTTGCATGATTATTTATACCGTAAATTTTACAAAAAAACAACAAGACGCAAGGGGGTCCACGGATTACACGGATTAATTCAAAAGGAGGTGTTTCTGAATGTGATGCGGCCCGGTTAGCCCAGGAGATTGATGCTGTTGCCCCTGTTGGGGTCGCCGATCACTTCGGCGCTTTCCATCATTTTGGCGAGTTCGGCGCTCTGGGCTTCCGCCGTTTTCAGAGCCATCTGTTCCACCTGCACCGCAGCAGCTTCCTGCACCTTCTCCTGAGCCATATTAACCGACAATGATTGTATATCCATGTTTTAAGTATCGTGCAAATTCATAAAAAAACCAATAAATTTCAATTTTTTTTCATTCTGATTGAACCGCCACACATCCCAGTGCCCTATATAAAGTGAGAAACCGGAGAAAAACCGTACCTTATGGAGGCATGTATGCAAAAGATCACCTTCACCTACGAGGACGACATTATCAACCCCTGCTGGGATAATGTCTTCAAATCCGTCTTTACACGGGATACCCTCCCCTCCCGGGGCGCCCTGCGTTGGCTGCTTTCAGCCTATATGGCCCTGCAACTGGAACTGGTAACCGTCACCGCCAACGAGCCGCCGCCCACCAGCCTGCGGGACCGTCAAATCCGTTTCGATATCTCCGTAAAGCTTACCGACGGCCAACTGGGCAATGTTGAAATGACCACCAATCCCGATACCTACGAGGCCCAGCGGCTGGAGTTCCACGTATGTAAGCTCTTTACCACCCAGGATATCAGGGGAGAAGACAAGAGCTATAAGGACTTGAAAAACACCTACCAGATATCCCTGTTAAATAAGCCCCTGTTTGATGATGAAGAACTGATACACCGGTTTGAATATTATGATAAAGAGCATAACTTGTCCCTTGGGGGAAAGACGACTATAATAACGGTAGAACTATCGAAGGCGGACCGGATCGTGTCAAAGCCGGTGGCAGAGATGAGCAGTGCGGAACGGTGGTCGGTATTTTTCCGGTACGTAAGGGATCGGGAGAAGCGGGAATTAATTAACGAGATAGTGGAGTATGAAGAGGGTATAGCCATGGCGAGTGAAGTATTATTGACGGTAAGCCGGGACGAGGCCGAACGGGCGGTTTTGGATCATGAGTACAAGAACGCCCTGGACATGCAGAGCCTGCTGGTCGGGGCCAAACGGGAAGGTATAGCCGAAGGCTGGGAGGAAGGTTATGGACAAGCCAGGGAAGAAACTGCAAAACTCCTGCGGGAAACAGCCCGGAAAATGAAGGCACGGGCTTATCCAATAAATGACATTGCCGAAGATACCGGCCTCTCCATCGAAGAAATCGAAAAACTGTAAGCGAAAAACCTGCAAGTGCCGCAGGCTCCCGGCGTTTACCGGCCGGCCAGGGTATCCCGCAGCAGCTTAAGGAACTCCGGGCGGCTTATCTCCACCCCGCCCAGGCTTTCCAAGTGGTCTGTGTGGACCTGGCAGTCGATAAAGGCGAGTCCCTCTGCAAAGAGGTTTTGGGCCAGGGTGAGGAAGGCGGCCTTGGAGGCGTTGCTCCGTTTGGCGAACATGGATTCCCCAAAGAAGACCCTGCCCAGCCGTATGCCGTAGCAGCCCCCAACCAGGCGGCCCTCGTGGTAGCTTTCCGCGGAATGGGCGTAGCCCAGGCGGTGCAGTTCTGTGTAGGCGCTGATGATGTCGCTACTGATCCAGGTGCCCCCCTGACCGGGGCGCCCAATTTCGGCGCAGCCCCTGATGACCCCCGCAAAGTCCCGGTCAAAAGCGATTTCAAATTCACCCTTTTTAAAGATTTTTTTCATGGAAGAGGAGATGTGGAGCTTTTCCGGAAAGAGGACGAAACGGGGGGCCGGGGATTGCCAGAGGATGGGGTCCTCCGGGTTATACCAGGGGAAGATGCCCTGTTCGTAGGCGGAAAGGAGCAGCCCCGGGGAGAGGTTGCCCCCAAGGGCGACGATATCGCCGTGGCTTTCCGCCGGATCGGGGAACCGGTACCGCTCATTTTCGCTGAGGTAGGGGAAAAGGGGGTCCGGTCCGGGTCGGGGCCGGTTCCTCATTTCAAACGAACTCCCTGGAGTTCGAGAACTCCCCCGCGTCCGCGAGCTGCTTCCGGTTGTCACCGGCCTTTGGGGTATCCGCCTCTTCCAAAACGGGGGCGCCGTTGGAGCTGAGAATCTCCAGGGAATATTCGCCGTCCTTCCAGTCCACCCGGGCGCTGCCGCCGCAGCTTAAGCTGCCAAAGAGTACTTCATCCACAAAGAAGCTCTTGATCTTCTCTTCGATAAGCCGCCCCGCGTTACGGGCGCCGAATTCCTTGCTGTAACCCTCTTCCGCAAGCCGGGCGATACAGGTATCGGTAATCTCCAGCTGCACCTTCTTTTCCGCAAGCTGGACCTTAAAGGCGTCCAGTTCCTTGCGGACGATGGAGCTCATGATCTCCCGGGAAAGGTGGCCAAAGCGGACCACCCCGTCCAGGCGGTTGCGGAATTCGGGGGTGAATATCTTTTCCACCGCCCCGTCCACCGCAGAGTCGTCCACGATCCGTTCCCCAAAGCCGATAAGCCCCTTGCCGATATCCCGGGCCCCGGCGTTGCTGGTCATGATGAAGATCACGTTCCGGAAATCCGCCTTGCGGCCGTTGTTGTCCGTCAGGGTGGCGTAGTCCATGATCTGGAGGAGGATGTTGTAGATGTCCGGGTGGGCCTTTTCGATTTCGTCCAGGAGGACCACCGCATGGGGCAGCTTCCGCACCGCGTCGGTTAAAAGGCCCCCCTCTTCGTAGCCCACATAGCCGGGGGGCGCCCCCACCAGCCGGGAGACCGTATGCTTTTCCTGGTACTCGCTCATGTCGAAGCGGTGCATGGAGATGCCCAGGATGTCCGCCAGCTGCCGGGCCAGTTCGGTTTTTCCCACCCCGGTGGGGCCCACAAAGAGGAAGTTTGCCACCGGCTTGTTTTCCGCACGGAACCCCGCCCGGGAGCGTTTGACCGCCTTGACCACCGCGCTTACCGCCGTGTCCTGGCCGAAAACTTTTGTTTTGAGCCGGTCTTCCAGTTCCCGCAGCTTGTCCTTTTCGGTTTCCCCCACGGACCGTTCCGGGATGCGGGCGATCCGGGAGACCACGGTTTCTATCAAAGGCAGGCCGATGTCGATGATGCTGACGGAACCTTCCTGGATGGTAGCCCCCGGTTCCCCGGTGATACCTTCCTCAATTTCAAAGGCGGGCAGTAAGGCCGGCTCATCCTCCAGAACCTCCGTATCATCTGCGGGGAAGGGGCTGAGGGATTCCCGGTGCAGAGCCGCCGTCAGGTCCGCCGCGGCCTTTTCGGCCTGGGCCTTCTTGTAGGCCTCTATCCGGGCAAAGGCCCCGGCCTCGTCGATCACATCGATGGCCTTGTCCGGGAGCCGCCGCTCGGTGATGAACTGGGCGGAAAGCCGCACCGCCCCTTCCACGGCCTCGTCGCTGTAGCGGACCTTGTGGTAGTCCTCGTACTTGGTTTTAAGCCCCCGGAGGATGGCTATGGCATCGGTCTCGCTGGGCTCGTTGATGTCGATTTTCTGGAAACGCCGGGAAAGGGCCCGGTCCTTGTCAAAGAATTTGCCGTATTCCTCGTGGGTGGTGGACCCGATACAGCGGATTTTACCCGAAGTTAAGGCGGGTTTCAATAAATTTGAGGCGTCCAGGGCGCCCCCGGAGACGGAACCGGCCCCCACCAGGGTGTGAATTTCGTCGATAAAGAGGATGGCCTTTGCTTTCTTTAAAATTTCTTCCACCACCCGTTTGATCCGTTCCTCAAAATCCCCCCGGTACTTGGTCCCCGCAACCAGGGCCCCCATGTCCAGGGAATAGATGGTAAAATCCCTGAGGGTAGGGGGGACATTGCCGGCCACTATCCGCTGGGCAAGCCCTTCGGTGATGGCGGTTTTGCCCACCCCCGAATCCCCCACATGGACGGGGTTGTTCTTGAGCCTGCGGCAGAGGACCTGTATGGTCCGTTCAAGCTCCGCTTCCCGGCCGATAACCGGTTCCAGTTTGTTATCCCTGGCCAGAGCGGTCAGTTCCGTGGCGTAACGCTCCAGGGCGCTCCGCTTGTTTCCCCTGGTTTTCTGGGCGTTTTCCACGGCGTCCTCTTCGGGGATACCTTCCTTGCCGGTTTCCTCCCCCCCCAGGGGACCGTCCTTCATCTTCCGGAAGCCGAAGGACTGGGCCATGTCCCCATCGTAGCCGTGGGAAAGGACATTGATAAGTTCAAACCGCCTTATCCCCGCCTTGCGGAGGTAATAGGCGCAGTAGTTCCGCTCCTCATCAAAGAGGGAAACCATGATATCCGCCACATCGAGCATCTGCTTTTGGGAAGACTGGCTTTGCAGCACCGCCCGCTCTATGACGCTCTGAAAGCCCACGGTCTGGGTGGGTTCCGTATCGTCGACGATGGGAACTTTCTGTTCAAAATAGCTTTCCATCCCGTGCTTGAGCTGATCCGGATTCGCCCCGCAGGCGGCAAGTATGCCCTGTACCTCGTCAAAGGCAAGGGCTGCGTAGAGGATATGTTCGGGGGTCAGGTATTCGTGGTTCCGTACCTTGGCCTCGTTATAGGCAGCGTTGATAATAGCCTGTACATGACCTGAAATTTTCATTTTTTCTCCCAATTTATTTTATACCCCTCAAGCGGGTTCTACAATACAGCGGAGGGGAAATTCGTTCTGCCGGGCCGCGGCGTGTACCTGGTCTACCTTGGTCTGGGCTATGTCCCAGGGGTAGACCCCCACCATGCCCTTATGCTTCCGGTGCACGTCCATCATGATACGGTATGCCTCATCTTCGGATTTATGAAAGATCGATATCAGGATATCCACCACAAATTCCATGGTGGTGTAGTGATCGTTCAGGAGTATCACCCGGAATTCCTCGGGCTCCTTGAGTTTTTTCCTGGTTTTATCGGCTACTTCGGTATCGTTTCCTGTATAAACGGCCATGTTTACTTCTCCGTCATGGTAACCGTCCCGTCCCAGTCGGCGGGAGGCGGGTTTTTGAGGTACTCTTCGATCCGCTTTAAGTACATTTGGGAAAGGTAATCCTTCCCGGAAAAATACTGTTTTGCGGTTTCAAATTCCTTCATGAAAAAGAGCTTTAAGCCCTTTTCATACTGGTCCAGGGCTTCCCTGTCCAGAATCAGGGAGGGGGGAAGCTCCGCTTCCGCTTCACCCGCAAATGCCCCATAGACCGCATAGATACCCACGGGCTGGTCTTTCCCCTTTACCCGGACCACATCGAGCTTCCTGAAAATAAATTCATCCTTGGCGGCATCGTACATATTCTCTGATACGATAATCGGGTGCTTGTAAACCCGTGTGAGCGCCTCAAGCCGGGAGGCAAGGTTCACCGCATCCCCAATGACCGTATAATCAAGCTTGTCATGGAAACCGATGTTTCCCACGATACATTCACCAAAGTTGAGGCCTATCCCGGCGCCGAAGCCGGATTCCGGCAGGGTGATGCCTGATGTATCCACGTTCCTGATTTTTGTGGCCATCTTCAGCGCCGCCCTAATGGCGCTTACGGAGGCATTCTCCAGGGCCTTTGGGGCGCCAAAGACCGCCATGATGGCGTCTCCGATGAATTTATCGATATTGCCGCCCTCGGATACTATCTCGTTACACATAACATCAAAATAGACGTTCAGAAAGTTAACCATATCCTGGGCCTTGGTTTTTTCCGATATTTTGGTAAAGCTGACGATGTCGGAAAACAGTATCGCTACCACCCGGGATTCACTCTGGCCGGAAGCGGAGGCGGACTTCTTGATGATCTCGTCCATCACATCGATGGGGACATAGCGGGCAAAGGCGGCCCGGGTTTTTTTCTGGAGGCTGTCCATCTGTTTAAGCCCCAGGGCGTTGGAAACGATGGGGGCCGCGGCGGTTAAAAAGACCGTGAGGTTTTCCATGATCACCGGAGAAAAATATTCCTTGATGGAGTTGCCGATATGCACGGTGGCAAATTCTTCCCCCGCGCTTTTCAGGGGGATCATGATATAGGATTCGATTCTTTTTTTCTTTTCACCGGGAGGGGAAAAATCCTTGATCTCCCGGGAGAGAACCCGGTAATCGGGAAAGAGGGTGTTGAAGTCGGCGATGGCGATGGCGGTAAAGTCCTCGGCCGCTTCGGCGCTAAACCCCGCGTTGTTGGCGTTGTAGACGATCAGGGAATTGTCAACATCCTTGATCATGACGGAACAGATCTCCGCCTCGCAGATGTTGACCAGGAGTTCAAAAATTCCTTTAACGATGTCTTCCAGGGAACCGAGCTTCCCTGAGAGTTCCGCCAAAAGTCCGATCATGGTGGTCTGGAAAAGTTTGTTGTCCAAAAGGTTATTGACCATTTCGATAAGGGAGTTGTCGTCGATCCGCCTGCCCTCTTTTTCGATCAAAGCATAATCGGCCGCCTGCGCTTCCCCCAGGAGCCGCTCTATCTGTATGGGTAGTTCCTTAAAATTCTCCGGGGACTTTTCGATGTAATAGTCCGCCCCCGCCTGCCCGCCCCAAAACCTGTCCTTTGTTTCGCTTAAGGAAGTAAACATGATAACCGGAATGGGCCGGGTGGAGGCCCGGGATTTCAGAAGCCGCGTTGCCTGGTAGCCCTTAAAGAGGGGCATTTCCACATCGGTGATGATAAGATGGGGGAGGAATTGGTACACCATCTTGATCCCCTCAAGGCCGTTCACTGCCCGGGCTGTTTCGTAACCCTGATCATTTAAAAATTCCAGAACCATGTCGGCGAAGATATCAGAATCTTCAAAAACCAAAATCCGTTTTTTATCCATTTGCTTCTCCGATAAGTTCCTTAATGGCGCTGATAAGATTGTGATTGTTAAAGGAATTTTTAACAATATAGCGGTTTGCCCCCAGCAGGGCCGCCCTGGCCTGATCCTCCTCGTCGGTTCGTGATGAAATGACGATGATGGGAATATCCTTAAGGGCGTCGTTCTTCCTGATGTTTTCGGTAAGCATGAAGCCGTCCATAACGGGCATATTGATGTCGGTGCAGATAAGATCGTAACGGGTATTCTTTGCCGCAGCCAGGGCCTCCGAGCCGTCGGCGGCGGTATCGACCTTGTACCCTTCGGCCGCCAGTATATCCCGTTCAATGTCCCGGGTGGGGCGGGAATCGTCCACCACCAGTATGGATTTGCGGAGCCGTTCATATTCAATGTGCCGCTTCTTCATGTCGATGGTTTTTGTCCGCCTGGCCATTTTGATAAGGGTGGGTATGTGGAGGGCGGGGACCATTTCGTAGTCTTCGCTTAAGACCACCCCGGAAAAGACCGGCATGGTTTCCAGGACCGGGGGCATGGATTTAAGGATCACAGAGCGCATGCTGCTGACGCTGTTGATAGCCAGGGCAATGGTTTCTTCGTAGGCGTGGATGATAACCACAAAGACGGCGTCCGTTTCCGGCCCCTTGTCAGCGCCGGGTATTTTGAGTATCTGGTGGAGATAGTACAGTTTGATGATCCGGTCTTCGTATTTGATCCCCGGCCGGTCCACCACGGTGATGATCTCTTCTTTATTGATAAGCAGAACCGAATCCACAAAGTTTGCGGGGATGATAAATTTCATGGTCCCGGAAACAATGGGGAAGCCCATGAGGGAGGCCATGGAGAGGGGAACCGAAATGGTAAAGGTGGTTCCCTTCCCCATTTCACTTTCTACGATGATGCTTCCCTTCATCCGTTCGATGTTGTTCCGTACCGCATCCATCCCCACACCCCGGCCGGAAACATTGCTGATCGTTTTGGCGGTGGAAAATCCGCTCTGGAAGATATAGTTCGTCAGGTCTTCTTTGGTCAGGGAGGGGGCGTTTTCTTTGGTAACCAGCCCCTGGTCAACAACTTTCCGCCTGATGGCTTCGATGTTGATACCCCCGCCGTCGTCGGAAATGGTGATCTTCATGTTGCCGCTTTCCCGGACGCAGCGGATCCGGAGGGTTCCGGTTTCATCCTTCCCCGCCTTTACCCGTTCCGCAGGGGCCTCAATGCCGTGGTCGATGGAATTGCGCACCATGTGGAGAAACACATCCGAGAGGGATTCGATGATGTTTTTGTCGATCTCGTTTTCCGCCCCCTCAATACGGAGCTGCACCTTCTTTCCCAGTTCCGAGGCGATGGTAAACACCGCCCGGGGATAGGTGTCCAGGATGGTTGACAGGGGAAGCATCCGCAGAGAGATGACGCTGTCATAGGCGCCCCGGGTATGATTCCCCACATCGATGGAATAGTTCTTGAGCCGGGAGCTGATTTTAGCCGTCATCTGTTCCAGCAGCCGGTACTCCCGGACCAGGGGAGAATTCACCCCATTGCTTTCCGCCAGGAGCCGGGACAGGCGCCTGCACGCTTCGTTGGCTTCTTCGGTATCCCGGGCAATATTCCTGGCGCTGATCTCCAGGGACTGGAGGGACGCCATGTTCCGTATGATTTCGTTGATCTTTTCCAGGGGTATTCTGATGCTTTCGGATTTTGATTCTTCCAGCTTGTTCCGCCTGGAAGTTTTTTGTTCGCTTGAAGGAGGCGGAGATTCGGTTTGCGCGGGGGAGCTGACGGAATCCGTTGGCGCAGGGGCGGCGGTTTCAGAAGACCGGCTGGTTTTGGGTACGGTAAATTCTTCGTTTGCCGCCAGGGCGGCCAGTTCTTTTTCAAAGGGGGCGGTTTCGATGTTGTCGGCTTTGGTATTCCGCACGGTGTCGAGCCCTGTTTTAAGTTCGTCCAGGCTTGCCAGGCTCAGGCGCACCGCCTGGTCGGTAAGGCCAATCCGCTGTTCCTTAAGGGCCACAAAGACGCTTTCCAGGGCATGGGCAAGAACTTCGATGCGCTTGAATTCCAGCATACGGGCTGAGCCCTTCAGGGTATGGAGGGAGCGCAGGAGGGTAACCAGATCGTCTTCGATGGAGCCCCCGTCCTTTACCTCAAAGAGCAGGGCCTCCACCGCGGCGATATTTTCAAATCCCTCATCGACAAATTTGTCGATGTACTTTGACTTATCAATTGCCATTTGTGGCCTTGTTCTCTGTCAAAAGGGTGTTTCGCAGTTCCTCCGCCAGGCCGGTGAGCTCTTCGGCGGAAGAGGTGGCTGCTTCGGTGGCGCGGATAAAACTTTTCAGTCCCTGGGAAATATCCGCGATTGCCAGATTGATCTGTTCGCTGGACTTGCGCTGTTTTTGGGTTGACCCGGTGATGGCCTGGGCCTGGTTTGAGGTGATCTCCGCGCCGGACCGTATTTCCTTAAAGATGTCCTCCAGGTCCTTGATCAGCCTGTACCCTTCGGCAATCCGGTCGGACCCTTCTTCGCTGGAGATGATCAGGGACGAGGATGAGTTCTGAATTTCCTCAACCTGTTCTCGGATCTGCCGGGTAAGGCCGGCAATGTCATCGGCCAGGCGATTTACCTCCCCGGCAACCACGGCAAAACGCTTTCCCGTTTCCCCGGCGCTGGCCGCTTCCAGGGCGGCGTTAAAGGCGATCACCTTGGTCTGATCCGTGATGGTGTTGATCACCCTGATGATGTCCCGGATTTTGGTGATCTTGTTTCCCAGGGAAAGGATGCCGTTGATGACCCCGCTGTTTTTTTCTTTGATGTCCCCCATTTTTTTTACGTTCTTTTCCAGGACCCCAAAACCGGTAAGCACATCGTTTTCCATCTTTGACGCAATGGTTGCCACACTGCCGGTCTTGTCCGCAATTTCCCCGGCGATCCGGACGTTTTCGTTGATGGTGGCTTCAATCTCTTCCACGCCGGCGGCCTGGTGGTTGGCGGTGCTCAGGTTATCCCGGTAGGAAACAGAAATTGCCCCGGCGGATTCCCCCATGGTCTTTACCAGCTCCCGGGCCTGCGCAAAGACCGCGGCGGCCTCTTCGGCGGACTGCGCTTCGCTGCTTTCGAATTTTTTCAGCAGCCCCTCGTATCCCTTCATGACCAGCGCGATAATTAACCCCGTTACCAGAAGCGCGGCGGCCCGGATGTATTCACCAAAAAGCGGGAAAGAGCCCTCCATGGTTTTGCCCGCCGCAAGTACGGTAAAGGAAGCGCCCAGGTATTCCTTGAGGGAGAGGATGACCACAAGATAGGCCAGGGCGGATGCAACAGCAGAAAAGACAACCGAAGGAATGTCCCGCCTGAGGGCCCCCAAAAGGATAAACACAAAAAAAACAAGGGAGTAGACCCCAACAAAGACCGGGGGGAATACCAGGTCCGCATAGCTTCCGGTCATGAGGATGCAGAAGGTGATGAAGGCCGTGTCCAATATAATGGCGCAGTATTTGAAGAGGGGCGGTGCGGAATTTTTGACAGCATTCCTGCGGAGACAGAAAAAGAGGATGATCCCGTACAGGAGAAAAAGGACCGAAGGCGCAAAGGCCCTCAGGGGCAGCGGCTCCGCGCCCCCAAGAAGCCGCAGGATGAGCAGGCCGAACTGTCCGGAGGCCACAAGGGCCGCCAGAATGATCCTGCCGTAATTGATCAGAACCTCACAGGGTGTTCCGTGGGGAGCCAATGTTGAATAGCGCATCATGATACCCCCGTCAGCCCTTGGTACGGTACTTGCTCACCGTATCCTTTAAAGCCTCGGACATTCCGTTCAGGGTGTCCGCAATCTTCGAGGTGGAAGAGGTGGCGGTAACAAATTGCTTTACCCCGGCGGAAATTTCCTTAAGGGCGGTAAAGATCTGGGAGGAGGCGTATTCCTGCTGTTTGCTCAAATTGGAAATCTGCTGGGACCTGGTAGCCACGTTCTGGGAATTGTCCACAATATGTTCAAACACCGTTTTCTGTTCGCTCATCCGCTCGTAGCCTATATCGATCTGTTTTGAACCGTTGTTCGCTTCGGTGATCAGGATCTGGGATGCGGACTGCACTTCTTCAATCTTCTGTTTTATTTCCCGGGTGCTTTCCACCACATTATCCGCAAAGCGGCGGATCTCGCTGGCAACCACGGCGAAGCGGGCCCCGGATTCCCCCGAGGAAGAAGCTTCCAGGGAGGCGTTAAAGGCAATAAGCTTGGTCTGATCCGCGATGCCGTCGATGATCCGGATCGCCTCGTTGATGCGGCCGATCATATCGGTAAGGTTCCGGATCTCGGTGATGATCTTCAGATTTTGCTCCCGGATACCTTCCATCATGGTCTGGTTCGCGGTACGAAGTTCCGCGCCTTTCTGACTCAGTTCCTGGGTCGCTGTTGCCAGTTCCGCCACTTCCACGGTTTTTGAGGCGATCTGTTCGGAGAGGTTTTTGCTGCCCTCCATGGTACTGACAATTTCGGAAACGCTGGCGGACTGCTCATTGGCGGTGGTGGTAATTTCTTTTGCCGAGGAAGAAAGATCGAACACCGAGGTGGCCACCATTTGGGCGCTTTGTTTGAAGGAGGCGAAGGTGCTGCGCAGGATGTCCAGGAAGCCGTTAAAGGCCCTCATCAGATCCCCGAATTCGTCGGCGGATGTAACTTCCAGGGTAAGGGTCAGATCATTTTCATCAAGTCCCTTGAAAAGGGTTTTGAGGCTTTTGACAGAATTGTTGATATCCAGGGTACTCAGGATGACCACCCCAAAGGCCAGGAACAGCGCCACCAAGGCAAAGATAAGGTAGGAGGCCAGACGCCACTGGGCGGTGCTGATGTTTTCTTTGATAAGGGCGTCAAGCTCGTCAAGGAGGAGCATCCACAAACGGCCCCCGGAGTCGTTGACGGTGGCGATACCGCCCATGAGTTCCGTCACCGTTGCAGGATTGGCAATATTGAAACCGAAGGCCCGGCTGAACTGTTCCGCAAAGATCCCCGCGGTATTTTCGTATTCATCAAGCCCTGTTTTAAGGGTCCTGAACCTTCCCCCGCCGTCAATACCATTGGCGCCATCCCCGGCGGCAATCACCCCGTTGATGTTTGTGATAATGCTTTCCTGCCCGGAATCTACCAGGGGACGGCTGTTGTTGAAGAACTGCCAGTCTTCCGTGGGAAGCATCGTGAGGGACAGTTTTTCAGGGTCCTGAATCGGGCTTTGGGTCAGCCGGGTTCCCCGGGCCTGGGATGCGGCCAGGTTGGTATTCCAGGTCTCCATAAGGGACGCCGCATTGAGCTGTCCTTTCCGGAGAATATTCCCCATGGCAAAGAGCCGTTCCGTTGTGTCCGGCAGGGTCTTTAAGGCGGCGTCGATATAATAGTAGGTCCCCATATCGGAAACCAGAATGAGGGAGGACTGCTCCCCAATCCAGGTGAAGGTCCGGTGCAGATTCTGCATAAAGGCATTGTACCGGTTGAAAAGTTCCGGGTCCTCCTTCGGCATTTTGCGGAGGCTTTCCCATTGGGCCTTCAAAGCCCCAACCTGCTGTCCCCTTGAATCCGGCGTCGCAATCAATGCCCCCCGCGCCTCGTAACGCTTGAGGGCAGCCTCCAGGGTGTTGAGCGCCCCGGTAATCTCCTCATTGACCCGGGAGAGGGTCCCCTGTTCAAAGCCCAGGTACAGCCGCAGATATTGGGGGGCCTTCTGGAAGATCAGCGCCGCCGGGCGCAGGCACTTGATCCCGTATTGTTCATTCCGGCTCTTGACGATTGCCGTATTGGTGCCCGAAACGATGAAAAAAAGCATTACCCCCACGGGTATCAGAAATACCGCGCTTGAGATAAACAATTTGGTGGAAATCTTCAGTTTTGAAAAAATCATGGGTCCCCCTTTGGAACTTCGTTATGAAATATCTGATCCCGCTGTTTGCTTCAGCAGCGCCCCCCGGTAGTAGTCGGGGGAGAATCCGCCGATGAAGGCTTCATAGTGCAAATCCCTTCCCCGGCCTATGCTTTCCAGGGCCTGGCTAAGGCGGTGTTTATACAGAACCGGATAGCCCCCTGCCGCAAGGGAACTGATCCGATAAAAGGCGGGCCAAAAGGCATCGTCTTTACCCATCGAAATTTTATAGTGAAATTCGGCGTCTGTAAACATGTTCTTAAAATAAAAGCACTCTCCCCGTAAAAAATCGGTAAAGGGGGAATTCTCATACCCTTCGATGACTGAAAGCAGCTTTTCCGCCCCGTCGCAGTCCCCCCGGTTGATAAGAAAAATAACCGAGGCGGTCAGTTCGTTCCCCATTTCAGCCCGGTCCACTGCGGCGGTTTCCAGAA